>CADCQU010000184.1 GCA_902803635.1 uncultured Lachnospiraceae bacterium
ACAACCTTCTCGCCGCGGGCAGCCCATTCCTTGGCATCCTCAGCGGTGAAAACGATCTTGCCGGAAGCGGCGCCCGGGGAAGCCGCAAGGCCCTTGCCGATCTGCTCGGCCTTCTTGACAGCGTCCTTATCGAAGGAGCCGTGAAGCAGGGTGTCGAGGTTGCGCGGGTCAATGGCGAGGACGGCCGTCTTCTTGTCGATCTTGCCTTCCTTCACGAGGTCATGGGCAATCTTCAAAGCGGCGCGGGCCGTGCGCTTGCCGTTACGGGTCTGCAGCATAAAGAGCTTGCCATGCTCGATGGTGAACTCCATGTCCTGCATGTCATGATAGTGATCTTCCAGCTTCTTCGCAATGCCGATGAGCTCATCGTAAATCTCCGGAAGGAGCTTCTTGACTTCGTCGATCTGCATCGGAGTACGGACGCCGGCCACGACGTCTTCGCCCTGCGCGTTCATGAGGACTTCCGCGTAGAACGCATTCTCGCCTGTCGCCGGGTCACGGGTGAACGCAACGCCCGAACCGGAATCATCGCCCATGTTGCCGAACACCATCATCTGGACGTTAACAGCGGTACCCCAGGAATACGGGATGTCGTTGTCGCGGCGATAGACGTTCGCACGCGGGTTGTCCCAGGAACGGAACACGGCCTTGACGGCCTCGATGAGCTGGACCTTCGGATCATCGGGGAAGTCCGCGCCGATCTTCTCTTTGTATTCGGCCTTGAACTGGGAAGCGAGCTTCTTGAGGTCATCGGCGGTAAGGTCGACGTCCAGGGTCACGCCCTTCTCAGCCTTCATCTCGTCGATCAGCTTCTCGAAATACTTCTTGCCGACTTCCATGACGACATCCGAGAACATCTGGATGAATCTTCTGTAGCAGTCCCATGCCCAGCGGGGATTGCCGGTCTTTTCAGCAATGGTGTTAACGACCTCTTCGTTAAGACCAAGGTTGAGAATGGTGTCCATCATGCCCGGCATGGAAGCACGCGCACCGGAGCGGACGGAAACGAGAAGCGGGTTCTCCTTGTCGCCAAACTTCTTGCCGGCGATTTCTTCCAGCTTCACGACGGCTTCGTCGATCTGCGCAACGATCTCGTCGTCAATCTTGCGACCATCATCATAATACTTGGTGCAGGCTTCGGTGCTGATGGTGAAGCCCTGCGGAACCGGAAGGCCAAGGTTGGTCATCTCGGCCAGGTTCGCGCCCTTGCCGCCCAGTGTGTTACGCATGGAAGCGTTACCCTCGCTGAACATATACACGTACTTTGCCATGAACTGTTCCTCCTGAAATAATGATAAATGTGCTGTGCCCCTTCCTCGTCCCCTCCTTCGGAGCCGGGAAAATGGCACAAAAATTGTAAAACCCTGAATGAATCAGTTAGTATTATTGTAACATAAATGTCGCATTTTTCAAGAAAAAATTATGGGAAATTTACAGATTTTCCCTTACCATTTGTTATATCGTATTAAATAAATTATCCATTGAAATCCTGATTGGCGTTACGCCCCCTCTCCGTCACGGCTTCGCCGTGCCACCTCCCCCTGGAGGGGGAGGCAAGAGGAGCGGCGGTTGCGTGTCCACTTGCCACTTGGCTCCCCCTTGAGGGGGAGCTGTCGGCGAAGCCGACTGAGAGGGGACAACTTACAGCAGCTTCAGAATGAGAGGGGAATATGTCACACTTTGCTTCCCCCGGTTCCAGATAAAATTTTACGATTGATTATTTGCCTCAATTCGCTTACAATCATATTTAGTTTTTTTGATGACAATCCGGGCTGTTTTCCGCCCTTGGTCTCACATAAAGGAGTAAGCTTTGATGAACGACGGCCTTGTCAGCATCATCATCCCTGTATACAACGTAAAGCCCTACCTGTGCGAAGCCCTGGACAGCGTCCTTGCGCAAACCTATCCATATTTGGAGATCCTCATTGTCGACGACGGTTCGACGGACGGCTCCGGGGACATTTGCGACGAGTATGCCCGGAAGGATTCCCGCATCCGGGTCATCCACCAGGAAAACCAGGGCCTCAGCGGGGCGCGGAACACGGCCCTTCCTCTGGCAAATGGCTCCGCCATCGCATTTCTCGACTCCGATGACGCCTATCATCCGGAGTATATTGAGAGGCTATTTGCCGCCATGCAGAAATCGTCCGCCGACGTGGTCATTTGCCGCTTCTCAATCCACCCTACGACCGGGCCGCTTCCGGAGACCGCGTCCAATGGAATCGAACCGGCCATCAAGCCCGGCCTGTATGACAGAAAGACGGCCCTGCGGGAGCTTGCCGACGTCCGGATCAACGTTAGCGTCTGGAACAAGCTCTACCGGCGGGAGCTCTGGCAGGACATCCGCTTCCCCCTGGGGCGCGTGTACGAGGACCTCGACACAAGCTACAAGATCTTCGACCTCTGCCAGTCCACATTTGTACTGGACGACGTGCTCTATCTGCAGCGGAAGCACCCCGGAAGCATCACGGGCAGCCGCTCGGCTAAGAAACGAAACGACATGCTGACCGCCTACCGCCACTTTGATGCATTTGTCGAGGAAAACACCCCCGAAATATTCACGGAGGAGCAGCTTCGCAAAAACCGCGAGGCGCGTCTTTACCGCCTGCTCCGCATCTACATCCGCTACGCCCT
>CADCQU010000185.1 GCA_902803635.1 uncultured Lachnospiraceae bacterium
CTCCGCCGCCGCGGCCCGCATCTGCTTCTCGACCTTCTCGATCAGCTCCTCCAGCTCCTTCCGGTCCATGTCCTCCGGATCCTTGTCGAAGCGCTGCTCGGTCTTCGCCACCTCCTTCGAGATGGAGATGAGGTCGCGGACCGCCTTCTTAATCGTCTGCGGGGTAATGCCATTTGCCTCGTTGTACGCCTCCTGGATCGAGCGGCGACGGTTCGTCTCGGTAATCGCATTTGCCATCGAATCCGTCATCGTGTCGGCGTACATGATGACATGGCCCTCCGCGTTCCGCGAGGCGCGCCCGATGGTCTGGATGAGCGAGGTCTCCGAGCGGAGAAAGCCCTCCTTGTCGGCATCTAAAATCGCGACCAGCGTGATTTCCGGAATATCCAAGCCCTCCCGGAGCAGGTTAATGCCCACGAGCACGTCAAAGACGTCGAGCCGCATGTCGCGGATGATGGCCGCCCGCTCCAGCGTGTCGATGTCAGAGTGCAGGTAGCGGACGCGGATGCCGGCATCCTTCAGGAAATCCGTCAGTTCCTCCGCCATCCGCTTCGTGAGGGTCGTCACCAGTACCTTGTGGGTGCCCTCCACCTCCTTGTTGACCTCCGAGAGCAGATCGTCAATCTGCCCCTCGACGGGCCGCACCTCGACCTTCGGGTCCAAAAGCCCGGTCGGGCGGATGACCTGCTCGGCCCGGAGCAGCTCGTGGGCGGCCTCGTATTTGCCGGGCGTCGCGGAGACGAAAAGAATCTGGTCAATCCTCTCCTCCCACTCCGTAAAGTTCAGCGGGCGGTTGTCGAGCGCGGACGGCAGGCGGAAGCCGTAATTCACCAGTGTCTGCTTGCGGTTCCTGTCGCCGTTGTACATCGCGCCAATCTGCGGGATGGTCATGTGTGACTCGTCCACGATAATGAGGAAGTCGTTTTTGAAGTAGTCGATCAGCGTGTACGGCGGCTCGCCCTCGCTCCGCCCCGTCAAATGCCGCGAGTAGTTCTCGATGCCGGAGCAGAAGCCCGTCTCCTTGAGCATTTCCACGTCAAATTCCGTGCGCTCGCGGATGCGCTGCGCCTCGATGAGCTTGTCATTTGCCGTGAAATTCTCAACCTGCGCCTCCATCTCCGCCTCGATGTCCACGCAGGCGGCGTTAATCCGCTCCTGCGGGACCACGTAGAAGGACGCGGGGTAGATGGCCGCGTGGATGAGCTCGGCTTTCACCTCCCCCGTCAGCGGGTCAGTCTGGCAAATGCGGTCAATCTCGTCCCCGAAGAACTCGATGCGGAGCGCTACCTCGTTGTTGTCCGCCGGAATCACCTCGATGGTGTCGCCCCGGACGCGGAAGGTACCGCGGTGGAAGTCCATCTCGTTGCGCTCGTACTGCATGTTGATGAGCTCGCGGATCAGCTCGTCGCGATCCTTCGTCATCCCGGGCCGCACCGAGGTCATCATGTTCATGAAGTCCTCCGGCGCGCCGATGCCGTAAATGCAGGAGACGGAGGCCACGATCACCACGTCCCGCCTCTCCGAGAGGGACGAGAGCGCCGAGAGCCGCAATTTGTCAATCTCGTCGTTCACTGCCGAGTCCTTGGCAATGTAGGTGTCCGAGGAGGGCACGTAGGCCTCCGGCTGGTAATAGTCATAGTAGGAGACGAAATACTCGACTGCGTTTTCGGGGAAGAACTCCTTGAACTCGCTGTAGAGCTGGCCGGCGAGAGTCTTGTTGTGGGCGATGACCAGCGTCGGCTTCCCGAGCTTCTCGATAATGTTCGCCATCGTGAACGTCTTTCCCGATCCGGTCACGCCGAGGAGGGTCTGGGCCTGGTTTCCCTCGCGGAAGCCCTGCACCAGGGCCTCGATCGCCTCCGGCTGGTCGCCCGTCGGCTTGTATTCCGCATGCAATTTGAACTCCATCCCGCTTCTCCTCCTTTTAGCAGATAAAACCGCTCTTTTTTTATTTGGAAGACTATATCTCCTGATTGCGAGAAAAAAGCTTCCGAGCCTTCAAAAGCAGAACATTTGTTTCATTCTACCATGCTTCCTGCGAAAAGGCAAGAGAAAAACCGGAAAAAAACCGACCGTCTCCAAAAGAAAACGGTCGGATTGATTTGCAAAACATTCCAAACAGAATTTTTCCAGTTTCTCACACCTTCAGGTGTCTCCGAATCGTGAGGGCGGAGCCGATAAGGCCGATGCCAAGTCCGAGGACGAGGCCAATCGGAAGCAACACCGCAAAAATCTGGTAAACCGTTGGCAGGGAGGAAGCCAGGTTGTTCAGCACTCCGAAATGGTTAAGCAGCATGCCGATGAGCTTGTCGTAGGCAAAGAAGAGGATGAGCAACGGAATCAACGCGCCCACGAGACCAATGACCGCGCCCTCCACGACGAAGGGCTCGCGCACGAAGCTGTCGGTCGCGCCGATAAGCTTCATGATCTTAATCTCCTGCCGACGGACATTAATGCCCACGCTGACCGTGTTCGAAATCAGGAAAATCGCGATTACGAGAAGGATGATGACAATCACCATGGAAATAACCGTGAGCAACGAGTTAAAGTTCATCAGCGTCTTCACCGCCTGGTCCGAATGGTTCACCTGGCGGACTCCCTTGATACGCTCGATGTACGTCACCACCGTCGCCTGGTTCTCAACCTGGTCCACGTGCACCGTGAAGCTCGCCGAATTGGCCAGGGGGTTGTCCTCGGAGAAGCTGTCCGCGTACTCCGGATGGTCCGCGAAATATTCCTTCTTGAACTTCTCCCAGGCCTCCTCCGCAGAGGTATACTTGATGTCGATAACGTGCTCGTTATCCTTGATCGTCTCGCCAATCTTCTGGATCCTCTCCTCCGAGATGCCTTCGTCAAAGAGGACGGTGATACCCACCTCCTCCTCCAACGTTCGCACCATGGAGTTTACATTCATTAGAAGCGAGAAAAACACACC
Source organism: uncultured Lachnospiraceae bacterium (assembly GCA_902803635.1). Taxonomy (GTDB): domain Bacteria; phylum Bacillota; class Clostridia; order Lachnospirales; family Lachnospiraceae; genus Chordicoccus. Next base: position 2,936 of record CADCQU010000185.1, read on the forward strand.
GAAAATAAAGATACAGGCTGCCATCGTGGAAATCGAGGCAATGGAAAACATCCGGTTCCGCCAGATGTTCTTGAGTCCCTGACGAATGTTATAGAAGAAGCCGTTAATCATCCGTATACCCTCCTTCCTCCTCGTCGTGGACGATGACGCCGCTCCGCATGGTGATGACGCGCTTCTGGAACTGGTTCACCAGCTCGCGGTTATGGGTCACCACCAGCACCGTCGTCCCCCGGTTGTTAATCTCCTCGAAAAGCTTCATGATTTCGTAGGAGTTCTTGGGGTCGAGGTTGCCGGTCGGCTCATCGGCAAGCAGAATGCTCGGACGGTTCACGATGGCCCTCGCGATGACGACACGCTGCTGCTCGCCGCCGGAGAGCTGTCTCGGAAGGCTCCGGTATTTGCCGGCCAGGCCCACGAGACGCAGGGCCTCCGGCACATTTTTCTTGATGAGGCGCCCTGAGGTGCCCACCACATGCTGGGCGAAGGCGACATTTTCGTAGACGGTCCGATCCGGAAGAAGCTGGAAATCCTGGAACACCACGCCGATGCCGCGCCGGTAATACGGTACGGTCTTCCGTTTCATGGTATTGAGAACGTAGCCATTCACGGTGACGATGCCCTTGGTGGGTTCCAGCTCCCGAAGAAGGAGCTTAATCAAGGTGGATTTGCCGGAGCCGCTGGCTCCCACGACAAATACAAACTCCCCCTTGTTCACATGGAGCGATACATCCCGCACTGCCGGCTGTCCTCGTTCATAGGACTTGCTCACTCGGTCAAGATCAATCATACGCTATCCTCCTAATCAATAGTCTAACATTTCCATATATTTCATGTACCGTACGACCATGAGCGCAATCTTGAACGTAATCGCATCGTCAAAGACGCGCAGATCAAGCCCCGTGCTCTTTTGCAGCTTGTCGAGGCGGTACACGAGGGTGTTGCGGTGGATGTACAGCTGGCGCGAGGTCTCCGAGACATTGAGGCTGTTCTCGAAGAACTTGTTGATAGTCGTCAGCGTCTCCTCGTCGAAATCGTCCGGGGACTTCTCGGTGAAAATCTCGCGGATGAACATCTTGCAGAGTGGAATCGGCAGCTGATAAATGAGACGCCCAATCCCAAGCTGACTGTAGGCGATGACATCCTGTCCCTCAAAGAAGATCTTGCCGACATCGAGGGCCATACGGGCCTCCTTGTAGGAACGAGAAACCTCCCGGATTTCAGAGACCGGATTCCCGTAGGCCACGCGGAACGCCTGCCCGCTGTCCGACTCCTTCTCGGCCAGGCTGTCGATAATGGTGCGGGCGACGGCCTGCAGCTCCTCCCCCGTCTCATCGCCAAGCTCCTTGATGATGATGATGCTGTTCTCATCCACGGCGGTGATGAAATCATTTTTCGTGCCCGCAAAGAGTCCCTTCACCGTCTCCAGGGTACTGTAGTCCTTGGTCTGGTTCGACTCCAGGATGTAGACCACGCGGCGGACCGTCGTCGCAATGTGCAGCTTCATCGCGCGGCTGTTGACATCGACCAGAAGGAGGTTGTCAAGGAGCAGGTTCTTGATGAAGTTGTCCTTGTCAAAATGCTCCTTGTAGGCCACTAACAGATTCTGGATCTGGAAAGCCGCCAGCTTGCCGGTCATCGTCATGTCCTCCTCGTCGCCGGTGACGATGACAACATACTCGGCCTGATAGTCGTCGTAGACCTTGAAAAACATGCTGCCCCGGATTTCCTGGGACTCGGCGGACGAGGCCCCGAAGGTCACAATATCCGCCTTGGAGAAGTTCAGCTCGGCCGTGGAGGCGACCGTCTTCCCCTCCAGGTCCACAATGGCCAGCTCGCACTTCGTGATATTCTTGATGCCGTTGATCGTATCCTGGAGCACCAGATTCGAAATCATAATTCCACCTCGCATTTGACAAATGGTAAACACACGGACGAGTCCGTATTGCCGACGGGGCAGGCATGACAAATGTCACTGCCCAATGTTATACAATATTTTTAAGCTATTGTGAAGTCTTTTGCTAAAAATTTAACAATTCTGTAATAATTTATGTCCTTTAAACCTCAAACAGCAGATCCGCGTACGTTGGTACGGGCCACTCTCCCCGGTCAACAATGCGCTCGGCCGCATCCACCGGCTTCCGCAGCCCCTCCATGGCCGGAACCACGCACTCGCGGTAGGCCCGCGCGCGCTCCTCGCCCTCGGGGAGTCCTTCCGCCGCCAGGACTGCCGCCGTCAAAGCTTCCTTCGCGGCAAATGTCCGCTCAATTTCCTCCTGGAGCTGTCCCAGGAGCTTTCTCTGCACGGTAGCCCGAAGGCCGCAGGCCTCGACGGCCTGCACGTCCTTCCCCAGCTGCCCAGCATAGCGAATCATCGCCGGGATAAACTGCCCCTCAGCCATCGAGAGCATAGTCTTCGCCTCGATGTGCATGGCCTTCGCGTAGGACTCGTACTTGACCTCCGCCCGGGAGGAAAGCTCCGCCTTTGTAAAAACGCGGAATTCCTCAAACATTCGCACGGAAACCGGGTCGGTCAGGGCCGGAATCGCGTCCACCATGGAGACAAGGTTGGACAGCCCGCGTCGCTTCGCCTCCTTCTCCCACTCCGGGGAGTAGGCATTTCCGTTGAAAATGATGCGCTCGTGCTCCAAGGCGTACTCCTTGATGAGGTCATGGACGGCCTCGGCGAAGTTCTCCGCCCCTTCGAGACGGTCGCAGGCGTCGCGGAAGGCCTCGGCCGTGATGGTATTGAGCACCGTGTTGGCCCCGGCGATGGAATCGCGGCTCCCCACCATGCGGAACTCGAACTTGTTGCCCGTAAAGGCAAAGGGCGAGGTCCGGTTGCGGTCGGTCGCGTCGCGGCTCACGTCCCCGAGGGAGGCGACACCCGTATGGAGGCGGCCGCCCTTCTTGGAGCTCGTCGCGCTGCCCGTGGAGACGAGCTGCGAGAGCACGTCCTCCAGCTGCTCACCCAGAAAGACGGAAATAATCTGCGGGGGCGCCTCATTCCCGCCAAGGCGCGTCTCATTTCCCACGTCCGCCGCGGACTCGCGGAGAAGCTCCGCATGGCGGTCCACGGCCCGGAGGATGCAGACAAGTACCAGCAGGAACTGGATGTTTTCATGGGGTGTCCGCCCCGGATCCAGAAGGTTGATCCCGTCGTCGGTCGTCAGCGACCAGTTGTTGTGCTTCCCCGAACCGCTGAGACCCGCAAAGGGCTTCTCATGGAGGAGGCAGCGGAGGCCGTGGCGCGTCGCGACGCGCTTTAAGGTCTGCATGATCACCTGGTTGTGGTCCACCGCGACATTTGCCTTCTCATAAATGGCGGCCAGCTCATGCTGGGCGGGCGCGACCTCGTTATGCTGGGTCTTAGCAGGAACTCCCAGTTTCCAGAGTTCCGTATTGACATCCTTCATATATGCGGCAATTCGCGGCCGCAGGGTGCCGAAGTAATGGTCATCCAATTCCTGACCCTTCGGGGGCATCGCGCCAAAGAGGGTACGGCCCGTAAAGACCAGGTCCGCGCGCTTTAAATATTTCTCACGGTCGATGATAAAGTACTCCTGCTCCGCACCCACCGAGGGGAAGACCCGCTTCGAGGTATTGTTCCGAAAGAGCCGGAGGAGCCGGAGGGCCTGCACGTTCAGGGCCTCCATCGAGCGGAGGAGCGGCGTCTTCTGGTCCAGCGCCTCGCCGGTGTAGGAGCAGAAGGCCGTGGGGATGCAGAGCGTCGCGCCACTCTCGTCATGACGGACGAAAGCCGGCGACGTGCAGTCCCAGATTGTATAACCGCGAGCCTCGAAGGTCGCGCGGAGGCCGCCCGACGGGAAGGAGGACGCATCCGGCTCGCCGCGGACAAGCTCCTTGCCGGAAAGGGACATCAGGACCTTGCCGCTCGGGAGAGGTGCCGTGATGAAGGAATCATGCTTCTCCGCCGTCGTCCCGGTCAGCGGCTGGAACCAGTGGGTAAAATGCGTGGCCCCGCGCTCGATGGCCCACTCCTTCATCTCGTGGGCGATGACGTCGGCGGTCTCACGGTCCAGCTCCGTCCCCTCGTCAATGGTACGTTTTAAGGCCGCATACACCTTGCGCGGCAGACGCTGCTGCATCGTGGTGTCGTTGAAGACATCCTCCCCAAAAATTTCCGTGATGGTTCTCGCTGTCTCACTCATTCTCTGCAAATGCCTCCGGCATTTCTGGCCTGCCTCCCTGCAACGAACGCTCCACGCGCCCACCTATTGGCTCCTTGCGCGGACGTTTCCTTTGTCGAAAAGCCTGCTGTTTGGGAAGGCGGGAGCGAATTCGCCCCCGCCGCAATAATCATTTGTAAGAAACTCGAATCAATCGATCAGGCCTTGTCCTTGGAGCCGAAGACCTCGATCTTATACTTGACCATGTCCACGATGGCGGCAGCACCCGGAGCGAGGAGCTTTCTCGGGTCGAAGCCCTTGCCCTGCAGGTCCTTGCCGGCCAGGATGTACTCACGGGTGGCCTTCGCAAATGCGAGCTGGCACTCGGTGTTGACGTTGACCTTGGAGACGCCCATGCGGATGGCTTCCTGCACCATTGCATCCGGGATGCCGGAGCCGCCGTGCAGAACGAGGGGCATCGTGCCAACCTTCTCGGTGATGGCAGTCAGAACGTCGAAACGAAGTCCCGGCCAGCCTTCCGGATACACGCCGTGGATGTTGCCGATACCGGCAGCCAGCATCGTCACGCCGAGGTCCGCAATCTTCTTGCACTCTTCCGGATCCGCGCACTCGCCCATGCCAACAACGCCGTCTTCCTCGCCGCCAATCGCGCCGACCTCGGCCTCGATGGACATGCCCTTCTCCTCACAGATGGCAACCAGCTCTTTGGTCTTCGCGACGTTCTCTTCGAACGGAAGCGCGGAGCCGTCGAACATGATCGAGGAGAAACCGGCCTCGATGCACTTCTTGCAGCCGTCATAGGTGCCGTGGTCAAGATGCAGAGCGACCGGGACGGTGATCCCCTGGCTTGCAATGACGTTGTTCACGATGTCGGCAACGTTCTTGAAGCCCGCCATGTACTTGCCGGCGCCTTCCGAAACCTGCACGATCACCGGAGAGTTCATTTCCTGCGCAGCCTTCAGAACGGACTTCGTCCACTCAAGGTTGTTCAGGTTGAAAGCGCCGATGGCATACTGACCGGCCCTTGCCTTTGCTACCATTTCCTTTGCAGATACCAACATGTTCGGTGTCCTCCTTTTTTCTGTCCGGGCTCGTTCTTTTTTTATGGTCTCCTGGATTAATAAAGACTCCCGTACAAGACCTCACCGGACGCTTTGCTTTATTATATAGCAAAATCTACAAAAAGAAAAGACGGTTTTTGTGTTTTTTTGACAAATAATATCGGCTTAATTTTTTAACTTCCGAGCACATGGCTATGGTCCCCGTCGAGGAGCAAGGTGACGGAACGGCTCATGTTGACAAGCCGCGCCTCCTTGTAGTTCCCGCCAAATTCGCCGTCCAGCGTCCACGCGATCTCCTTCTCCGAGGAAAAGGTGAGGGACGGCGTCTTGAAGGTCTCGAAATATTTGCCCTCTGTATTTCCCATAAGGAGCGCGCCGGCAATTTCCTGCAGCTCAAGGGGATTCCTCGGGGTTTTGATCAGCGTGACCTCGAAGAGGCCGTCATCGAGGAGGATGTCCTTTCCTGTAAGGTTCTTCATCCCCCCCACGGAAAGCGAGTTGGTCACCATGCCGTAAATAAAATCGCCTGAAATCTTCCTCTGCCCGACCGTCACCTCGATCTGGCAGCTCTTAATGTCCCCAAGCCGCCGGATTCCCTCCAAAAGGTAGGCGGCATGCCCGAACACATTTTTCATGCCCTGGTTCGTCCCGTAGGACACGTCGGTAAAGGCTCCAAAGGCAGCGATGTATACAAAGGTCTTGTTGTTGAAAAGCCCGATGTCGATTGCCCGCTCCTCGCCGCCGAGGATGTCGCCGGCCGCCTCTATTATATTAGAAGAAATCCCGAGCGTTGCCGCGAAATCGTTGGTCGAGCCGACCGGAATATAGCCGAGCGGAATCTGATTTCCGCTCTTTAACAGCCCATAGACCACCTCGTCGAGGGTTCCGTCGCCGCCCGCCGCCACGATGACGTCCGGACGGATCTCCGGCTCGAAGGCCTTCTTCACCGCGTCCCCCCGGCTCTGTGTCGGGTACACCTCGACCGAGTATCCGCCCTTCACAAAAATATCCACGACGTCCCCCAGCCGTTCCTTGAAAGACCCCGTCCCGGCAAATGGATTATAGATAAGAAGCAATCTTGGTGTCATCATCTCCCCCGCCTCCGCAATTATACTCCCTTGATTTTACACGACTTGCACCAAAATGGCAACTGTTGTAAAATATAAAAATCTCCATTGTTCCCATCCATAAAGTAGGTATTTTTATGAAGCACATCTTTATCACAGGCGCATCCAGAGGAATCGGCCGGGAGACGGCGAGGGCATTTGCCCGTCTTGCAAAGGTCCCCGGGGCGCAAAGCAAAGACAGTGTCCTCCCGGCGGAGGCATTTGCCGAAAAAGAGAAAATCGCCCTCTCCCTGACCGGCTTCCGCTCCCCGAAGGCCTTAGCCGAACTGCAAGCGGAGCTGGAAGCCTCCGGCATCCCGACCTTGCGCTTCGTCGGGGACATTTCGGAGGAGACCTTTGTCAAAAACTGCTTCGAGGAGGCCCAAAACCGCTTCGGCCCGGTGGACGTCCTTGTCAACAACGCCGGTATCGACTGGTACGGTCTTCTCCAGGACATGACCGTCGCTGAGTGGGACCGCCTCATGGCAGTGAACCTCCGGGCGGCCTTCCTCACCTGCCGCGAGGCTATCCCGCAAATGCTCACCCGCCACGGCGGCTCGATTGTAAACGTCTCCTCCATCTGGGGGCAGGCCGGAGCCGCCTGCGAGGCCGCCTACGCCGCGACAAAGGGCGGAATCAACGCCCTCACCCGCTCGCTCGCGAAAGAGCTCGGCCCGAGCGGGATCCGCGTCAACGCCGCCGCCTTCGGCATGATCGATACGAAGATGAACGACATCTTCACGGACGGGGAAAAAGCGGCCATCGCCGAGGAGATTCCACTCGGCCGCAGCGCATCCCCCGCCGAGGCCGCGGCCCTCCTCGTGGACCTCGCCCTCTCCCACCCCTACCTCACCGGGCAGATCATCACCCTGGACGGTGGGTGGATGTAGCCGATTCTAATTAAAACCGCATACCGTGTGCAGTGCCACGAGGAATGAAAGTTCTGCGTGGGACAATCAGAAGCGCACTTGAAGGGGACAGGTCACATATTTTCCACGCATATCCTTCGGATATGTATGGAAAATACGGACCAGTCCTCGCGTGCACATCTCGCCTAGCCTGGCTACGGAAGGGGTGGCCGTATTTAGGAAAAAGAATCCCGTCAGGCCTCCCTGAAGCCTGACGGGATTTTTTGTGTTGTAAATTATGACAAGCGTCTTATTCTTTCGGATAGGCCGGTGCTTTCACCTCCTCTCCGTTTTTCGCCTATCCCTTCTAATCGAGATTGCGGGCAGGCAGGCTCTTTTCGCCGCCTCCTTTCCGCACTCGCCTGCCCTTTTCCAGACACGGGACCTCTGCCTTAATGTACGTTTGCGCTGGTCTGCACGAGGTTGCTCTGGAAGGTAAGGGTGAGCTGCATACTCTCATATGTCGCCGGAGCCTTCACTGCGTCCCTTCCGGAGGGGTTGAGCGAACGGGCGCTGCTCTCCTGCTCGCGGGCGATCGTGAGGGTCACTGTATCGCCGACCTTGTAGCCGGCCAGGGCATTTGTCAGAGCCTCCATCGTGAGGGTATCCTTGCCGTCAATCGCGGTCAGGATGTCGCCGGCCTGAAGCCCCGCCTTCTCAGCGGCCGAACCAGCCTCGACCTCATCGACGTAAATGCCCTGCGGCACGCCGTAGTATTCTGCATATTCACTGTTGATTTCCGCGCAGCTGATGCCGAGGCGGACGGTGTTCCCTTCCACGGAAGGGATCGCCTTCTCAATGCTGTCGCCCATCTTGAGGTTCTCAAGGATCGGGAGCGCGTCGGAAATTGGAATCGCGTAGCACATGCCCTCGACCTTCGTATCAACGTCCTTCGCGGAATTGATGCCGACAAGCTCGCCCTTGAGGTTGAACATGCCGCCGCCGGAGTTGCCGGGGTTGATGGCCGCGTCCGTCTGGATGAGGCCTTCGTCCGTACCCTCGGTCGATCCGTTCTCGTCGGTCAGCACACGGTTCTTCGCGCTGACGATACCGGAAGATACCGACTGGCCGTAGCCAAGCGCATTCCCGATGCACACGATCGTCTCCCCGATGCGGAGGTCGTCCGAGCTGCCGATGGGGATCACGCGGATGGCCGAGAGGGTTTCCGCCGACAAATCCGCCTTCTTCACGGCAATTACCGCAAGGTCATGGTCGGCATCCTCGCCGAGGACCGTGGCGGCCGCCGCCGTCTCATTGACAAATGCCACGGACAGCTCCTTCGTGTTGTCCACGACGTGCTGGTTGGTCGCGATCAGGATGGCGTCGTCGGTCTCACCAATGATAACGCCGGAGCCGGCCGATACGCTCGTGTACTCCTGGCCGCCGCTGTTTCCGCTGCGTCCGCTCTGTCCGCCGCGGCTGCTCCCGCCGAAGCCCCCGAAGCTGTCACCGAAGATGTCGAAGAAATCCTCGTAGCCTCCGAAACCTCCGAAGTAGTTCTGCAGGGTCTCCACCGAGGTGTTCGTAATCGACACCATGGCCGGCATGGAATTCTCCACGACATCCGGAATCGACATTTCCTGACCGGTCGTAGTGCTGTCCAGCACCTTGTCGGTGTAGATGTTCTTCACCTCGTCCGAGGCTGCATTCCCGTTTTCCGCAATCGCCCGGTCGGCCGCCGCCTCCGTCTCCGAAGCTACGGCATTTGCCGCCGCCTCGCGGACATTTGCCTGGACAACTGTGTTCGCGCCCTGGGCCGCGTTCATCGACGTGTACACGCCCGAGGAAACCACTCCGAACAGAACCGCCAACCCTGTCACGCCTGCTGCCTTTGCAATGTAACTCTTCTTTGCCATGTTCAACCTCCTTGGACCCCTGGGGTCTTTTTATTTTGATAGACCATTGTTTGTTTTTTTGATCGGAGCTTCCGGAACCTTTTTGGCAAATGCGCTTCGCCGCTTTCCGGTTCCCTTCGGCCGCCTGCCTTACCGGCTTGACCGCTGTCCCCGCTCTGTTTTTTGGTATGGCCTTATTATCGGAGGAAAATGTGGCAAATTTGTGTTTGATTTTTGCAGCCTTTGTGACGTTTTGCTGCACATCCTGTGAAGTTTTTTACTACCTCCCTTTCTCATAGGAAACAATGAGATCCACCACGCGGTCGTAGGTCTCAACGCCGCCCGCCTGCCCCTTGCTCTTGATGTACCCGTCGTTCAGCTTCTCCACCGTCGCCGACACCGTGGACTCATAGGACTTCCAGAAGGCCGTATTTGCCTCCAAGTCCTTGTTCGCCCGGGCATCGAGGGTCTCGGCAATCTCCCGCCAGGCCGCACGGTCGCGTTTGTAGAGCTCGTTCCCGACGTAAATCCAGCCCATCAGGGCACCGCTATAGCGAAGATCCGCGTCCGGCGCGTCGATGCAGGCCAGGTACCCGACGAAATTCGCCTCATTTTCCATCATCACACCCTTCGCGTGGCCAAGCTCATGGCAGGCCGACGCAGGAATGTTGTAGGCCGTCATGTCGCGGTTGAAATTTGCCTCCATCGTGCAGGCAAAGAAAATCCCCGCAAAATGCGCCCGCGAGAGAAGCTCCGAGAAGAGCACCGCCTTCGGCTTCGGGCAGAAGCCCGCCATTTGCGGGTAGGTCTCCCCGAGACGGCCAATCGCCTCCCGGCACCGGGCGCGGACATTTGCCGAGCACTGCATGAGGCCGTCCCCGTCGCGCTCGACATTTGCCACCTCCGTGTTCACCCGTGCGGCCATCAACGCGGCGGTCTCCTTGAGCTCCTCCGTCGTATAGCTCCCCTGGCCGATGCCGTTCGCCACGGAAAACGGCGTACGGAAATAATGCGCGTCCTCACCCAGCTCGTAAAGCAGGAAGATGACGGAAGCGATGAGGCAAATGCCCGCGCACCAGCGGAAAAAGGCCGTCCGCTTCAAAATTCCCTTCTTTTTGGCAAATGCCAGCCGAAGAATGAGCGTCAAGGGCACGAGACAAATGGCCGCATAAAGAAGCAGTTCAACCACCGAAAAGGGGAACAGCCCGAAAAAGCCGCCCACGACAAATAGCACCGCCGGCCCGGCCACCCCGCAGAAGGCGTTGGCAAAGCCGGGGATACACCGTACCAGTATCAAGATTAAAAGGGCCGCCGCAAAAAACACGGCGGCCGCGACCCATTTTTTCTTCATAGAAGAACCTCAAAAATATGTATTTACAGAACCCTCCTTACTGTAGGCCCCCTCGTCCCCCCCTTCACAAGGCAGTTACCCCCAAAGCGCATCCCATTCCCCTTGCCTCCCCCTCCAGGGGGAGGTGGCACGGCGTAGCCGTGACGGAGAGGGGTGCCGCAGTAAATACTCTCATAATTACTTCAAAATCAACTTCAACAAACTTCAATAATTACTTCAATTTCCACTTCAATATAGTCGATAACAATAGTAAAACCATGAAAATATATTTAAAATAATTATATTTACTTTATCGATACATTGTGATACACTCTGTA
>CADCQU010000186.1 GCA_902803635.1 uncultured Lachnospiraceae bacterium
CGGGATTCTTCGCTTCGCTCAGAATGACAAGCCCTTCACGAGGAAAAACAATACTACTTTAGGGGTTAGCTGAACAGTAACGCCCCTGTTTATCCAAAGCCAAGCCTTACCGTAACACATTTTTTCGGATACTTCAAGTAATTCGAAGTTTTCCAGAGATATTTCACCAAATGTTCATTTTATGGGGCAGGCGTTTATTCCACGGAAGGTAAAGGTAAACTCCACCGGCTTTTCGGCACTGGGGAGGAATTCGGGGTGGGTCATCGCTCCCCAGGTGTCGTCCCCGCCGACGCCCATCTGCATGGCGGAAATGCGGACGTAGGTGTGCGCGCTCCTGGGCAGCTCGTAGGCATGGGCGGCCGCCTCCAGCTCCTCCGGCTTCCAGGGGATGGCGGAGAAGTTCAGCCCCTTCGCTGCCAGCGGATTTCCGCAGCTACAAAAAACGCCCGGTTCTTCAGCCGTTTCAAGTACAGCCTCCTCTTCGGCATTTCCAGTGGCAGGTTCGTCTTTCGCAATTCCGGCTGCTTTGGCATTTCCGGCCGCTTCCGCCGCAAACCAAAGTCCGAAGCCATCATTGTCCGTCACCTCGGCCCAGCGGACGCCGGTGCGGTTGCCCGTTTCCTGCGGTTTCAGGTACGGCTCGGGCATTTGCCCGACATTTGCCTCGTAGATTCCAAGCTTTGCGCCCATGTTGCGGTCGCAGTAGTTCTCAGCCGGGCCAAGGCCGTAGTATCGGACATTTGCCATCTCCGGGGAAAGCTCGAAGAGAAGCCCGAAGTCCGGCATCGGCGGCAGGCCTTCCTTCCCCGGGAACGAAAGTGTGCAGCGCACCGTCCCGTCCGCCGTCACGCGGTAGGTGAGCGCATACACCGGCAGCCCGGAGCCCGGAAGGACGTAGCGGAAGGTCACCGCGAGCATTTGCCCGTCATAAACCACCTTCGGCCAGCCATCGCCCGGCATATGCGAGGCGTAGGCGCTGGCCAGCTTCCAGATCCCGCTCCTCGCGGGCTGGCCATTTGCCCGGTCGTTATCGTTCGGCGCCCGCCAGAAATTCGGACGGGGCGGGGCGTACCGAAGCAGCTCACGTCCTCCGACACGGTAGGAAACCAGGTTCCCCATAAGGCCCGAGAAGAGGACGTCGAAGCCGTCCCCGACAGCACCCACGTTGAAGCCGCCGCGGATGAGCCGAAGCGGCGGATTTTCCGCCAGGATTCCTTTGACAACCTCCCACGGCCCGGCTCCCTCGTCCGCAGACAGGCCGCCCTCTCCGGCCGCCGCCGCGCCAGCCGCCGCGGAAGCACGCTCCGAGGCAAAAAGGCGGTTCATCGAAAAAACAACCGGTTCCGGTTTTTCTTCTGACGAAGCCTCGATAGCATGCTCCGAAGACAAAGAAGAAGCTTCCTTCCAATCTCCATTGAAGAGTCCTTCAAAGCGTTTCGCACTTGTCCTTCTGCCAGCCCCAAGCAGCCTTTCCTTCTCTGCAGAGAAATCCTTCGGTGCGGCTTCGGAATCCGTCTCCACCTCTTCCGAATTGTCTTCCGCAGACTGAGCTGCTGTGTCCACAGCTTCCCCAACCTTCAACAGCCCCTGCCCGAAGGCAATCTCATAGCCCTTCTTGGCCCAGGGGGTGTCTTCCTTAAGGCAGAGGGAGGCCGTCAGCACCAGCTCCTTCCCTTCCGACTTGGCTGCCGCATCTAAAATCGACACTGGAAGCGGAATCGAAACCTCTGATTGCGGCGCGGCCGCCACGGCAAATGCCTCCTCCAGCACTGTCTCGCCGTCCGAGAGGAGCGTGAACCTTCCGTCGAATTCCGAAAGATCCGTGAAGAGGAATCTGTTCACAAACCGGACGCTCCGAGCTTTTTCGCCCTCACCATCCGTCTGCTGCGCACAGTCTTCCATTCCGTCCGTCTGCAAAGCGGCGCCGCAGGAAGCTTTCTCTTCGATAAGAATATCCACGTTCTGGTAGCAGAATTTGACCTCCTGCATCTTCGCGTAGGGCTTCCGGTCGGCGTCGATGATGCCGTCGCCGCTGAAATTCCCGTCGTGCGGCCGCTCGCCGAGGTCACCGCCGTAGGCAAGGTACTCCTCGCCGAAGACATTTGTCGTGCGGATGGCCTGGTCCACAAAGTCCCAGATGAAGCCGCCCTGGTAGCGCGGCTCGCGCTTGGCAAGGTCCGTGTATTTGAAAAGCCCGCCAATCGAGTTGCCCATGGCGTGCATATACTCACAGGAAATGAACGGATTCTCCGGGTTTTCCTTCAGGAACTTCTCGATGCCCGCCACCGGCGTGTACATTTGGCTCTCCATGTCGGAAGTGTCCGGATAGGTCCGGTCGTGGAAAATGCCCTCGTAATGCACGAGCCGGCCGGGGTACTGCTCCCGCACGAATTTGGCAAGCTCCGAGAGCACCTGGCCGCCGCAGGACTCGTTGCCGAGCGACCAAATGAGCACCGAGGGGTGGTTCTTGTTGAGCTCGCAGGTGGAGGTCATACGGTCTTTGAGAAGTGGCAGGTACTCCATATGGTTGTTCGGCAGCACGGTGTCCGGCGGGTACATGCCGCCGCCGACGCCGCCCCAGCTCCCGTGGGTCTCCAGGTTGTTCTCCGCAATCATATAAATTCCAAATTCATCGCAAAGGTCGTAGATATACGGAGCATTCTGATAATGGCTGGTCCGGACCGCGTTGATGTTGTTTTGCTTCATTATAATAACGTCCCTCAGCACCTCCTCCGGGTTCGGCACGCGCCCGCGGTCCGCGGAAAATTCGTGGCGGTTCACGCCGTTGAAGACGATGCGCTTCCCGTTGAGCAGCATGAGCCCGTCCTTCAGCTCGAAGCGGCGGAAGCCAACCTTCTGGCAAATGCAGGCCGTCTCGGCGCCATTTGCATCCCGAAAAACGATTGTCAAATGGTAGAGAGCCGGGTGCTCCGCGCTCCAGAGGTCTACATTTGACAAATGCTCATGAAGGTGCAGCATGGTCCCCTGCGGGCCATTTGCAAAACGCGTCAGGTTGGCCGGGATTGCGAGCGTCTTCCGAAGAACCTCGTTTCCGTCCTTTGTAAGGACGCACTCCGCCGTGAACGCCTTGCCGGCCTCAGCCGCCTCGTCGGAATTCCCGGCAAAGAAAAATGCGCCCGGCTCGTCGCCGTCCAAATCGTCTTCCTTGAAATCCGTATTTTCGTTTTTATTCGGTTTCTCATCAGAATCCGAAGCATCCGCATCCGCCTCGTCTGTATCCTCGCCCGCAAAACCAGACCCGAATCCCAAAGCCTCCTTCACCCTGGTCGAAAGCTCCGCGAAGGTCTGCGAGATTGCCTCGGAAATGCCCGCGGCAGCCTCCTTCACCCCGTCCCAGAGCTCCTCGGTCGTCGGCTCCGCGAAGGAGACCGCAATCTGGACGTCCAGCGTCCCGCCGGTGAAATCCTCGTCCGGCTCGGCGGTGACATTGATATTTTCAGGATAGAAGTCCGTTTTTGTATAAAGCCAAACATCGCGGAAAATACCCGAGAAGCGGAAGAAGTCCTGGTCTTCGAGCCAGCTCGAAGCGGTCCAGGTAAAGACCTGCACCGCCAGTTTGTGTTTTTTCACCTCCGGCGACAGAAACTCCGTAATCTCGAACTCGGAAGGCGTGAAGGTGTCCTCCGAGTAACCGACCAGGTTTCCATCCACCCAGAGTGCAAAGCCAGACTCGACACCCTCAAAGCGAAGGAAAAGCTGCTGCCGCGCGCGATTGCCTGGAGTATCCTCTTCTTCCTCCTGCCCGAAGCCCCATTCGTTCGGAATTTCAAATTCCCTTACATAGCTTCCCACGGGGTTAAACTTCTTCGGAATTTGCCCCGGCAGGATGTCCTCGCGGCCGTCCCACGGATACTCGTAATTCGCATACTGCGGGACTCCGTAGCCCTGCATTTGCATGTGGCCCGGCACCTGGATTTCGCCCCAGGCCGAGAGGTCCGCGTCCAGACGGAAAAAGTCCCTCGGCGCCGCGTCCACATTTGCCGACCACGAAAACCTCCAGCTTCCGTTGAGGGAGCGCCGAAGCGAGCTCTCCCCTCCCAATTCCGCCGCACAGCCATATACCACATTGTCCGAATGCGCGGGAAGGCAGTTTTCGGACTTAAAAAACTTCGGATCCTTCAGAGTCTTATAGGGGAATCTTTCCATCGTCGTCTCCTCTCCAGTTTGAAAAAGCGTTGTTGTCTGTAGCAGTTAACTTATTATAAAATCCTGTCCAGCAGCGAGCTCCCCACCAAATGCCCCGGCATTTGCAGGCCGAAGTTGTCGGCGATGGTTGCTCCGATGACGCCGAAGGTAGGCTCCTCCGGCAGGACGCCGCCATTTGCCATGGACGGGGAATAGAGAAGGAGCGGCACCTTCTCGCGGGTGTGGTCGGTGCCCTTATAGGTCGGGTCGTTGCCGTGGTCCGCCGTGACCATGAGGAGGTCGTCCTCCCGGAGCAGCCGCAAAAGCTCGCCGAGCTTCACGTCGAAGCGCACAATCTCCTGCGCGTAGCCCTGGACGTTCCGGCGGTGGCCCCAGAGTGCGTCAAAATCTACCAGATTTGTGAAGCAAAGCCCCTCCCAGTCCTTTAAGGCGTAGTCGATGGTCTGCTCCATGCCGTGGACCGAGCTTTCAGAATGCACGGCCTCGGTGATCCCATAGCCGTCAAATATATCCGAAATCTTGCCGACCGAGAGCACGGCTTTTCCATTCTCCGAAAGGAGATTGAGGACGGTCTTTTCGGGCGGCTGTAAGGCATAGTCGTGGCGGTGCGGCGTGCGCACGAACTCGCCGGGATGCATTCCAATATAGGGCCTCGCGATGACCCGTCCCACCTTCCACGCGTCGCACATCGTCAGCTCCCGTGCGAACTCGCACAGATGGTACAGTTCCTCCAAACCGAGGAAATCTTCATTCCCGCAAATCTGCAATACCGAGTCGGCGGAGGTGTAGACGATCAATTTGTTCTCATTGATCTCCTGCTCAGCAAGCTCGTCCAGGATGTCCGTCCCGCTCGCGGCCTTGTTGCCGACGACCTGGCGTCCGCTCTCCTTCTCCAGAGCCTCGATGAGCTCCGGCGGAAACCCCGTGTCCGTGAAGGTAATGAAGGGCTTCGTGGTGTGGATGCCCATCATCTCCCAATGCCCGGTCATGGTGTCCTTGCCCGCGCTCAGCTCGCGGAGGCGCAGCGCATATCCCTTTTTGAGCTCCACCGGCGCATTTTTCGGCAAATGCTTGATGTTCGCGATTCCAAGCCGC
>CADCQU010000187.1 GCA_902803635.1 uncultured Lachnospiraceae bacterium
GAAGGAAGGGTAAGCTGGTATGCAGATTTGGGATTGCATCCTCTACCGGGGGTTGGAGCATTTGCCTGGTGGGGAGATTTTGGGGAGGATGGAGGAGCTTCGGGGCTTTCTGCATTTGCCAAAAGAGAAGCAAAAAGAGGAGAGGGCAAATGCGCGGCGGACGTTTTTTGGCTGCGTGGGGGATTTGCTTTCGATGGCGGCCGCGTATGGCTTTACGGGCAATCTCTGGCAGGCGTACCTGACGTTCCTTCTGGTAAATCATGAGAACGCCTACTCGACCGCGCTGGAGATTGGCGGGGAGGCGAAGAATGTCCTGCAAATGGCCGCGCTGCACGATATGCTGGTCTTTCGCGAATTTTTCGCGTTTGACCTTGCGGCGCTTGGCGAGGTTCTGGAAACCAGCCAGTACCGCCTTCTTCTTGGTAGCGAGAAAGAGGAATGGTTCGGGAGCCGCGAACGCTCGCAGCCATCATCGACGGGGCAAAATGAGTTTCCACGGGAACAATCTGGGAAATGGGAGTGCGCCGAAAAGAAGGATTTGAGAGAGCACGTTCCGGATGGTGAGCCTTTGGAAGCTGATCTGCAAATACCCGGAAAAAGCGGCTGCATTCGGCAGCAGGATGCGCCGGACGAGCGCCGCTGCCTCCTCAATGCCACGATTCGCGAGCGGCTGGCGCTGCTATCCTGGGAGCTTGCGAGGGCTACGAGTGCGGAGGCGTTCCTCTCCTACCTGTCGTTCTTCTACCGCGATTTTGGCGTGGGGCGCTTCGGACTCAACAAGGCCTTCCGGATTGAGCATTTGCCGGGCGGCGGCTTCGGCGGTGGAGGTATGCCGATGTCAGGAGGAAGTATCGGCGGCGGGCATTTGACAAATGCAGCCATCGTGCCGATTCCAAATGTCCGGCGGGTGCAATTTGACGACCTGGTGGGCTATGAGACCGCAAAGAAGAAATTAATCGATAATACGGAGGCCTTCGTGAGCGGTCGGGCGGCGAACAACTGCCTGCTTTACGGCGAGGCCGGCACGGGGAAGTCGTCGAGCATCAAGGCGCTTTTGGACCTTTTCTACGCGCGGGGGCTTCGAATCATCGAGATTACGCGCTACGATTTCCGCGATTTGCATGGGATTTTGGAAGAGATTAAAAATCGCAATTACCGCTTTATTCTATATATGGACGATCTCTCCTTCGAGGAGGATGAGACGGAGTACAAGTTCTTAAAGGCCGTGATCGAGGGTGGTCTGGAGAAGAAGCCGGAGAACGTGCTTCTCTATGCGACCTCGAACCGGCGGCATCTTATCCGCGAGAACTATCGCGACAAGGAGGACCGCTACCAGGACATGCACAGTTCGGACACGGTGCAGGAGAAGCTTTCGCTCTCGGCCCGGTTCGGTCTGCAAATTTATTTTGGCTCGCCCGACAAGCGGCAGTATGAGGAGATTGTCCGTCAGCTTGCGGCGCGGAACGGTCTGCAGATGCCCGAGGAGGAGCTTCTTTTGAAGGCAAATGCCTGGGAGCTTTCGCATGGGGGCTTCTCCGGAAGAACCGCGCAGCAGTTTATTGATGATCTGGCGGGGCGCAGCGGGGAGTAGCCTTTACAGACCCCTCTCAGTCAGCTCCTTCGTCGCTGACAGCTCCCCCTGAGGGGGAGCCAAGAGGAGCGGATGGGGCGAGAACGGAAGAGATGCTTCTCTTGCCTCTCCTTGAGGGGGAGCCAAGAGGAGCGGATGGGGAGAGGACGGAAGAGGTGCTTCTCTTGCCTCCCCCTCAAGGGGGAGGTGGCACGGCGAAGCCGTGACGGAGAGGGGGCCGCATGAACGGTAACGAAGCATTTTTAGGCTTATCAAATATAAAACCAAGGAGGTTGACAAATGGCTGTAACGACATTTGCAGCGATTGACATCGGTTCGTACAATATTTCCATGGAAATATTCGAGGTCACACGGAAGAACGGGCTGGTCTCGCTCACGACGGTCCGGCAGCGGCTGGAGCTTGGGCGGGACGCCTACACGAAGCGGCGGATCACGCTGGAGAGCCTGAATGAGCTGACGCGGATCCTGACCGACTTTAGCCGGATTATGAAGGAATACAAGGTATCGGAATACCGTGCCTGCGCGAAGTCCGCGTTTCGGGAGGCCCGCAACAGCCTGATGGTTCGCGAGCACATCCGAAAGAAGACCGGTATCCTCATTGAGGTGCTCTCGAACTCCGAGCAGCGGTTTTTGAGCTACAAATCCATCGCCTCGAAGGGCGAGGATTTCCAGCGGACCATCGAGAAGGGCACCGCGATCCTCGACGTGGGCGGCGGCAGCATCCAGATTTCGCTCTTTGACAAGGACTCGCTGGTGACGACCCAGAACCTGCTGCTCGGCTCGCTCCGCATCTCGGAGAGGCTTGCGTCCTTTGCCAACGAGACGGTCCACCAGGACGAGCTCATGGACCAGATGATCCGCAAGGACATTTTGAACTTCAAGCGGATGTATTTGAAGGACCGGAACATCGACACCCTCATCCTCGTGGTCGAGTACTTCACGAACCTCATTTTCCAGAACCGCTCGGATCTTAATAAGATCGAGAGCCGCGAGGAGTTCCTGCAGTGGTACGCGCATATCGTGACGCTGACCCCGCAGGAGGCGGCCGTGGAGCTGGAGGTGGGCAGCGAGGTCGCGAACACGGTCCTCCCGATCGCGGTACTCTATCGGCGGCTCATCGAGGTCCTTGGGGCCAATTTCGTCTGGCTGCCGGGCATCCAGCTTACGGACGGTATTGCCTATGACTTTGCACTTCGCAACAAGCTGATTAAATCGCCCCACGATTTCGAGAAGGACATCCTTATGGCGGCCCGCCACATTATGAAGCGCTACGCGGGCAACAAGCCGCATACGGAAGCCCTCATCACTTCCGCGCTGGAGATTTTCGGGGCCGTCAAGAAGAACAACGTGCTCACGGGGCGCGACTGGCTGCTTTTGCAGGTCGCCTGCTATCTCCACGACTGCGGCAAATACATCAGCCTCGTGAACGTGGGCGACTGCTCCTACGGCATCATCATGGCCACGGAAATTATTGGTCTCTCGGATACGGAGCGGGAGATTATTGCAAATGTCGTCCGCTTCAACACGAAGCCGTTCCGCTATTTCCAGGAGGCGCGGAGCCTTACGGCCCTCGGGGAGACGGATTACCTCCGCGTCGGGCAGCTGACCGCCATTTTGAAGCTGGCAAATGGCCTCGACCAGAGTTATTTGCAGAAGATTCGGAAAATCAAGGCCACGAGGAAGGACGACGTGCTGCTCCTCGATGTCACGGCGGGGGAGGACTACACGCTGGAGAAGGGCCTTTTCCGTGAGAACGTGGAGTTCTTCGCGGA
>CADCQU010000188.1 GCA_902803635.1 uncultured Lachnospiraceae bacterium
CGCTACTGTTGACAGGATTCTTCGTCGCTTCGCTCCTCAGAATGACAGAAAACGTTACATTGTGGGCTAACCGTACAGTTAGAAAAATTTTAAGTAAGTAGACTCTGCGAATCAAAAACGCGGCAAATGCGTCCTGCATTTGCCGCGTTGTCTGTATGTTACTCCTTCACTTCCGCCTTCTCCTTCGGCAAATACACCCGCGCAACGGTCCCCTTCCCCGGCCTGCTCTCCACCTCCAGCCAGCCGCCGCAAATGTTCTGCAGCCGTTCGTGGACGCTTCGGAGGCCGATGTGGATGGTCTGCTCCCCCGTCTCCAGCCATTTGAGCTCCGTGGCCTTCGTGTAGTCGTCCGGCTCAAAGCCGACGCCGTCGTCCGCCACCTCCACGACGTATTTGTCCTTCATTTCCCCGGAAAAAATCCGCACCGTGCCGCCGCCCGGAGCCTTCGCAAGGCCATGCTTGACCGCATTTTCCACAAGCGGCTGGATTGTCAGTGCCGGCAGGGAGAAATTGTGCGCCAGAAGCCGTATCTCCACCTGCAGCTCCTCCTGGTATCGCATTTGCTCCAGATACAAATAATGCCGTACCAGCTTCATTTCCGTCTCGAAGGGCACCGGGCGGTCGCTCTCCATGCTTCCGATATTTGCCCGCAGGAACTCCGAAAACTCCTCGATGGCCTGCTGCGCCTTGGACGGCTCCTGCTCGCAGAGCACGTAAATCGTGTTCAGCGTATTGTACAGGAAATGCGGCCGGATCTGGCTGAGCATGAGGCGGACGTGCTCCTCGCGGAGACGCGCCTCCTGCCGGTTCACCGTCTTCGCGCGCTCGATGTCCACGAGGTTGCGGACAAGGATGATGGAGAGCGACAACGCGAGCGCCATGAAGTCGATGTCCGGAAACATCATGCGCAGAACCATCGCCGCAACCAGCAAGATCGCCGTGAGCGAGAAGCAGGTGACCCGTCCCCGCCCGAGCGTATTCCGGTAATAGAAAATCATGCAAATGTAAACGCTGAGGATGATGATGGTTCCCAGAAGACCCATCCAGTAGTTCAGCATCGTCATCCGCTTCCCCCAGCCAAGCCCCTGGCTGGGACTTATGGCGCTGAACACGCACCAGCCCATGGCCCAGAGAATCGCCACCGGGATGGTGATCCGGGCTATCCAGGCGGGAACCGTGGCATTTTCCCGGATCAGATCCGCGAGGTAAAAGACTATCATGCTAAGGAGCGCATAGTAGCAAATGTAGGTAAAAATCTTTGCGAAAAGGCAAATGCCTTCCAGATATTCCGTACTCCCCGCCTGAATCGCGATACGGTAAACGCAAAGATAGGCACATGTGTTGCAGAGAAAAAAGGGGATGCTGATGACAACGAGCCAGAGGAAGCGGACGCTCTTTTTCCGCGCGTCCTGCTTCGTGCGGACGCAGCCCAGGAGAAGCATCGCCATCACCATGGCCGCATAGATACTCAAGATTGCATTTGTCCTGGACGCCATGCAGTCCCTCCCATTACCTGCCCGCCCCCGAAAGCACCCGGAGGGCAAGGAAGGCAAAGCCGACCGTAAGAAGCGCACCCAGCACGATGCCGAGCACCGTATGGCCAATGAAGGTGCCGACGAGGTAGGCCACCACGCCGCCGATGACCGAGAAAAGGCCGAGCTTCCCAACCGCCCCCTCCATGTTCCCGGCCGCGCCCTTCTTCTCCACGTACCGGAGCACGTTCACCAAAAGCCCCGAGAGGAAAATGAGCACCACCACCGCAAAAAGAAGGCCCGGCAGGCTAATTCCAAAGCCAAAGCCGACGATGAACTCCGCCACCATGAGGGTCACGGCCTCCGCCGCCAGCATTCCCCGCGCCTGTTTCAAAATATCCTGCATCTCTGCCTCCATCGATAAAAAAATGTTATTCAGGCGGCCGAACCGTCCTTAGAAAAATCTTCCAACAAGGTCCCGCGAGGATGCCAGGGCATCCTCGATGCCGCCGGCGCCGACAATCCTGCCGCCGTAGAACGTGTTCAGCCTGCCCTGCAGGGCTTCGAGGCGGTCGTACCAGCCGTCGGCATAGTCCGCGCAGCGGATAAAGGGGCAGCCGTCCATCTCGCGCCCCGCCGCCTCCGCAAGTGGAAGGCCGCAGAGGGCCAGGTCCTCCAGCATTGCCTCTTTTGCATCCTCTAAGGAAACGTCCAGACTTCCTTCATGATTTTGCAGGGCATAGGCGGCCACGGCAGACCCTCCGTCGAGGCCCTGTCCGGCCGTCTTCTCCACGGGCTTCCCCGCAATTCCCCCGTCCGCCCGCCAGGCCACGGCGTGTCCCAGCCGCTCCGGAGTCTGATTTCCAAGAAGAACCCCGCGCACCGCAGGCATTTCCCCGGCCGGAAGCCTTCCCGAAAGCTCCACCATTTTCTTCTGGCAAATGCGGCCAAAAAGGTCCTTCTCCTCTGCGGAGGCATCGGCCAATCCGGCAAATGCCGGCAGCGGGATGGTCACGAGCAATTTGTCAAATGCCTCCACCCGCTCGCCCTTTGCATCGCGGAGCGTGACGAGGATTTTTCCGGCGGCCTCTCCTTCCGTCTTGCCCGCCGCGGTGCAATCGCCTTCCCCGGCCCCCTCGTCCTGCGCGTTTGCCGCAGTGCAGGCGCTCTCGTCGCACCGCTCCACGCGCACGGCCTCCGTCCCGAGGTGCACGGGGCGGAAGAGCCGCCGCATGACCCCCTCGTAAATCCCGGGCATGTCGGCCAGCCAGTACGCGTAGTCGTCCGCGGCCTCCGCAAGCGCCAGCTCGATGTCAAAACGCTTCAAGACGTAGGCCGCCGGAATCTCGTCGGTATAGCCAACCCCGTTCTTTAAAAGAAGCGGGCGGAAGAGGCGGACCGCCTCCGGAACGCCGTTGATCCTAAGAAACTGCTCCAGCGGAAGGGCGAGGTCCTTCAGGCTCCGGTTTTTCCCGCGAAGCCGCCGGAGGTGGTTGTCCATCTCCTTCGAGAGGCCGAAAAACTCGCCGTGCGCGATGCCGACATGCCCGTAGCAGTTGAAGCCCGCATACTTTGTCTTCAGCAAATGCGAGAGCCTGCGGAGCTGGTTCCGGACCCTGAGATTGGCAAGGCCGCTCGAAAGCGGCAGGCCCGCCCCAGAGTCCAGGGGCTTCGTCTCCCTGCCCCCGGCATTCCAAAAGACGCGCCTTCCAAAACCGTCTGCATGGGTTTCCCTGGAAAAAACCTCCATCTCCCGGAGCGCGTAGGCATTTTCCGCGTCAAGGTCCAGGACGGCCGCAG
>CADCQU010000189.1 GCA_902803635.1 uncultured Lachnospiraceae bacterium
CGAATCGAAAGAATTTGCTGAAGCTGTAAACGGGAGCAGCCATTATTTTGTCATCGTGACGAGGGAAAATCTTGAGATGCTTCCCATTAGCGTAACGGAGGTGTATGGAATCCGCAGTTCTGGGAAATATGGGTCTCTCGCTCCTGTGTATCATGAAATGTATCGTATTTAACCGGAACCTGAGAGGCTGCCAGAAGAAAAATTGAACCGGAAATCATTATTACCGAAGATAGCCAAGCAGGATTCTTGTTTTTTTATGATGTTGCGGTAAGACATGGCCTACAGTGCAAGTGAGGAGTAGGGGGAGACGAAATGATTGGTGCGATTATTGGTGATATTGCTGGTTCGAGGTTTGAATGGCATAATTACAAGTCAAAAAAGATTTCGCTGTTCAACAAAAAGTGCCGGCCGACGGATGACAGCGTGATGTCCCTGGCGGTTGCGAAGGCAATCCTTGCCTGTGAAGGGAATTACGAGGAGCTTTCTGCAAATGCAATTGCGTGCATGCAGGAGCTTGGGCGGATTTATAAGGATGCCGGTTACGGAGGGTCATTTTACAAATGGCTCTTTACGGAGAATCCGCAGCCGTACAATAGTTATGGAAATGGCGCCGGAATGCGGGTCGGGCCTTGTGGCTTTGCGGCGAAGACGCTGGAGGAGGCGAAGGAGCTGGCGGCGAAGGTGACGAGGGTAAGCCACGACCATCCGGAAGGAATGAAGGGGGCGGAGGCGATTGCTGTTGCTGTTTTTCTTGCAAAAAGCGGGAAAAGCAAAGAGGAGATAAGAACCTTCATCGAGGAAAACTATTACAAGATCGAGTTCACGCTCGATGGGATTCGAAAGAAGTATACATTTGACGTTTCCTGCCAGGGTTCCGTACCGGTTGCTCTGGAGGCGTTTTTTGAGGCAAATGACTTCGAGGACGCCATCCGCAACGCGATTTCGGTTGGCGGGGACAGCGATACAATCGCGGCCATGGCCGGGGCTGTTGCCGAGGCGTTCTATGGAATTCCGGAAAATGTAATAAGGTCGGCCATCCCTTACCTTGATCGCCAGGAGATGGAAATATTGTGCACTTTTGAAAAGAAATTCCCGTCTAAAGCGGTGGCGGAGGATGGTGGGGCGGTGAAAACCGTTTTTGACGTTCTTAATGTATTTGAGAAATAAGGGAATCGAGGAGTAGACAAATGAAAAAAGGTAGGATTGTTTGGGCGGTGGCACTTGTTTTGTGTATGCTTTTTACTGGCTGTTCGTCTGTCACACCGCAGTCGGGAGCTTCGAGTGCAAGTAAAGTAGAGGGGGATTCACTGGGCGAAACGGAGTATGCCTGTGACGTGATTCCCTTGAGCCGAAACAATGTGGAACTGCATTTGGATCGGATGATAGTTAAGGGCACCGAGCCGGAAAAGAATATCCTGCTCATACATGGCGTTACCTACTCCTCGCATGAATTTGACGTGGATTATAAAGATTACAGTCTTGTACGGCGGCTTGCGCGGGAGGGGTATGCCGTTTGGCGGCTCGATATCGCGGGCTTCGGACAGTCGGAAGAGGTTACGGATGGGTTTCTACCCGATTCCGATTACGCTGCGGAGGACATCAATGCCGCCGTGGAAAAAATCGTGGAGCAAAGCGGGAAGGAGAAAATCGACCTTCTTGGATGGAGCTGGGGCACGGTGACGACCTCGCGCTTTGCTGCGAAATATCCGGAGCATGTCAATCGGCTGGTGCTGTATGCGCCAATCCTGAGCGGGATAGGAGAATATGAAGTCAGCGAGGCGTTCCACCACAATACCTGGGAGCACGCCGCGGACGATTTTCAGCACGGGGAGGACGGCGGCTTTGACCTTTCGATTACAGAACCGGAGATGATCGAGATGTTCTGCTCAAGCTGCTGGCATTACGACAGGGAACACAGCCCCAACAGCGGGAGAAGAGACATTTGCATCGATCCTTCCAAGAAGCTGATTGACTTGGCGGCGATTACGATGCCTACGCTGGTCATCTGCGGAGGCAGCGACCCGTACCTTAACTATGAACTTGTCAATTCTTCCCTGAGCGAGCTTCCCGAAGGATCTTCCCTGAAGGTTATCGACGGCGGAGCGCACGTGGTTATGTATGAAAAGCCGTATTCTCAGGAGTTTCAGGAAGCATTGACTGAGTTTTTAAGTAAGTAAGTATATGTCGGGAAGGAGGGGACCAGGTGGCGAACCAGGAGAAAAAGAAGATACGCATTTCGGTTCGCACTCTGGTGGAGTTCCTGCTTCGGAGTGGTGATCTGGACCGGAGGACCGGCGGTGTGGCGGATAAGGAGGCGATGCTGGCAGGGGGCCGCATGCACCGGAAAATTCAGAAGGAGAGCGGTGGCGATTACCGAGCGGAGGTGCCCCTGGCCGAGGAAGCGGAGCTGGGATCATTTGTCATGCGTGTTGAGGGACGTGCGGATGGAATTTATACCAAGGATTTGAAGGAATTTTCAAAGCAGGCTTTCCGCACAGCCGCCGAGGGAATTGAGGACAACACGCTTTTTTTGGTACGTGAAAACGAAATAAAAGAAGAACTCTCAACGAAAAAATCATCCGGAGACAAGTGTACTCCGAAAGGTTCGATGGGAATGGAATCGACCGCATCTCAGCAGGGAAAGGACAAGGAATCGACCGCATCTCAGCAGGGAACAAACAAGGAATCGACCGATTCAGAGCAAGGAGCGGAGAAAAATGCGGACGTATCCTTGCAGGAAAGTGAAGAAACGGAGGAAACACTGTCTTTGTTGCAGCGTATGGGCGTGGACGGGGCGAGGCGATCCGAGAAGAACTTGTCCGTGGTGGATGAGATTAAGGGAATGTATCTGGAGCCCTCCCTGCTCGACGGACCGGTTCCGGTGCATTTGGCGCAGGCAAAGTGCTACGCGGCGATGCTGGCAAATGCCGAAAATTTGCCGGAGGTGGGCATTTGCATGACCTATGTGCAGCTGGAAAATGAGCACCTTAGGAGGTTTTTCTTCCTGTATACAAATGAGGAGCTTCGCGGCTGGTTCGACGCGCTCCTCGCGGAGTGGGAGAAGTGGGCTACTTGGAAGGCGGACTGGGAGCGGACGCGGGATGCCTCGATGGAGACGCTGACCTTCCCATTTCCGTACCGCGAGGGGCAGCGGGGCCTTGTGGCGGCGGTCTACCGCACCATCGAGCGCGGGGGCGAGCTCTTCCTCATGGCCCCGACAGGCACGGGAAAGACGCTCGCGACGGTTTACCCGGCGGTTCGCTCGCTCCGGGAAGGCTGCGCAGAGCGCATTTTTTATCTCACGGCCAAGAACCAGACTCTTGCGGTTGCCTGGGAGGCCTTCTCCATTCTCCGGGAGCACGGCCTCAGGCTGAAGGTCGTGCGCATCACCGCCCGCGACAAGGCCTGCTTCCTGTCTACGCCCACCTGTGACCCCGACCATTGTCCGTATGCGAAGGGACATTTCGATCGGATCAACGAGGTCGTGTTTTCCATGCTGAACGGTAAACGAATTTCCGGCTGCGCAATTGGGAAGCAGAACGAAATAATGCTTCCTTTGGAGGAGCAAAGTGACGAAGAATTCCGTCAGCAGTTGGCGAAAACCAATGGGATGCTTCACCCAGAAAAGACTTCTGCGGGGACGACAGTGCCTTGCAACAAGACAAGCCCTGACAAGAAACAGGAGCACCGCAATATTATTCCGTATAATAAGGACAAAAACGGATATACGGACAAATGCGAGGCGGATTTTTTCGATTTATCTCACATCCGCGAGGTGGCGGAGGCGGCGAAGGTCTGCCCCTTCGAGCTGGCGTTGGAGCTTTCGTCGTGGTGCGATGCGATTCTCTGCGATTATAACTACGCATTTGACCCACATGCGTATCTTCGGCGTTTCTTCGGGGAAAATGCGGACGGCGGGAGCGTGCTCCTCGTGGACGAGGCTCATAACTTGGTCGAACGAGGGCGGTCGATGTATTCCGCCATGCTTTCCAAGGCAAATGTTCTCGCCGCGAAGAAGGTTCTGAAAACGGCCCGTCCGAAGGCGGCGAGGGCGTTGGAGAAGCTGAACAAGTCCCTGCTCGCTCTACAGAAAACGCTGCCGGAGGAGAATGCTGAGAATGTACGGAACAATCAAAAATGCCGGATTCTCTCGCCGGCTTGGCTGTCCGGGGAGGGGGAAGCCGACGGAAAATTCGAGCATGGCACGGTATTTGATACAGAGGAGACCATAGGTAGGAAGGAAGCTGCGCTCAAGACTGTATCTCTAAGGACGTTTTCTTTTTTAACAGGTGGTGCCGAAAAAAGAGTTTTGTCTGAAGAGAAAGGGAAGATGGTCGATGCAGTCCCATCAGGCCGGGAACAGCTTCAAACAGTGTATACAAATGCCCTCCGCGCAGTCGCCGAGTTGGATGCTTTCTTTAAGGAGGAGCGGGGTTCGCATTTGCGGGAGGAAGTGCTCGATTTTTACTTCGAACTGCGGACATTTGTCGATACTTTCGAGGCCATGCAGGAGGATTATATCGCTTACGGGGCCATGGACGAGGACAAGCATTTCTTCTTTGAGCTTTTCTGCGCGGATCCTTCAAGGCGACTCACGGAAATGGCCGAGCGGGCGGGAGCTGCCATTTTCTTTTCGGCGACGCTTCTCCCCATCGACTATTATCGGAGGCTCCTCACGACCCACGAAAATGTCCCCGCCATCTACGCGAAGTCTGCATTTGACGAGAAAAACAGACTTGTACTCATCGGACGGGGCGTGACCACGCGGTACAAGGACCGCGGGATCGCCATGTACCGCAAAATCGCCGGCTATATTCGCGCACTTGCACGTGGGAAGGTCGGGAACTACCTTGCTTTTTTCCCTTCTTATCAGTTGCTTTATGAGGTGCTCAAAGTTTACCGGGAGGAATTTGACGAGCAGGGGATTAATTTCGTCGCACAGGGGCGGGGCATGGACGAGCTGGGCCGCGAAATCTTTATGGAGAATTTCTACGAGGACCCCAGGGAGAGCCTTGTTGGATTCTGCGTGATGGGCGGGATGTTCGCCGAAGGCATCGACCTTACGGGAACGCGCCTCATCGGGGCGGTCATCGTCGGTACCGGCCTCCCGCAGGTCGGCTTCCAGACGGAGCTTTTGCGGAGATATTTTGCGGAGCTTTCCCTCGATGGTTTCCAGACCGCCTACCAGATCCCCGGCATGAGCAAGGTCCTGCAGGCGGGCGGTCGCGTCATCCGCACCGCCACCGACCGGGGCGTCATTTTGCTCCTCGACGACCGCTTCATAGAGGCCTCCACACGGCAAATGTTCCCCCGCGAGTGGGCGGGGGCACGCATTTGCCGCGAGGAGGAGCTGCCGAGGGTGCTGGCGGAGTTTTGGGAGGGAGGATGATTTTGAGAAAAATAGGGAAATCATCCTACGAGGATTTCTACTTTGCTGCCGCCGCTTTTTTCCTTGGTGACGACGATTTGCTTGTCGATTCGTTCCTTGAGCTCGGCGACGTGGGAAATGATGCCGACGAGGCGGTTGCTCTCGGTGAGGTCCTGCAGGGCTCGGATGGCCTGACGGAGGGATTCCTCATCGAGGGAGCCGAAGCCCTCGTCGACGAACATGGTGTCGAGACGGATGCCCCCCGCCGAGGACTGGATTTCGTCCGAAAGACCGAGGGCAAGGCAGAGCGAGGCCTTGAAGGACTCCCCGCCGGAGAGGGTTTTCACGTTGCGCAGAGTACCATTGTAGTGGTCGAGGACGTCGAGTTCGAGGCCGTACTGGTGCTGTTTATCTGTGGCCTCTTTCCGGCGGCGGAGCTCGTACTGGCTGTCGGTCATGGCCAGAAGCCGCCGGTTCGCGCGGGCGATGATGCGATCAAAGTAGGTCGTCTGGACATAGGTCTCAAGCATGATCCTTTCTCTGCCTTTCAGAGCTCCGTTCGCGGTGTCGGAGAGGGTACTGACCCACTGGGATTTGCGCTCCAGATTGGCAAGCTCGGTCGCTCCTTTCGAGATGTTTTCCAACAGCTTCTGGTTGTTGCTTAAGCGGATGGAGAGTTGCGTGCTTGCTTTCTTCTCCTCTCCATCGCGCGTCTCCCATGCAGTTTTTTCAGCGAGAAGTGAAGCTTTTTCCGGTACTTTTTTCCCTTCCGTCTGCTCACGGAGCGCATCCTCTTTTTTAGCAATTTGTTCACGGAGCTGTTCTGCTTTGGCTTTCATTTCTCCTAGTTCTTTTTGTCCCTTGTTTAATACCTCTTCAGCAGTTTTTATTGCAGCTTCCAGACGTGTCTTTTTCTCCTCATCCTTCGATTGTTGCTCGATAGCCTCCTTTTCGCTGGCAAATGTCAGATCCCGGGAGAGGGTGTCAATTTCGACCTGACGAGCGTTTTGTTCTTTGGAAAGATTCTCCTTCTGCGTGGTTTTTTCTTGCAGATCATTTTCCAGCGTCGCAAGCTTTTCCACATCCTCTGGAATCTGTTTGTCTAAGAAATCCCGACGGGCGAGGCGGTCGTTCTCAAGCTTGATCTTTTCTTCGATTTCGTCAATCAGAAGTCTAGCTTCGTCCTGGCTCTTCTTGGTAGCTTCAAGAAGAGAGGGAAGAGCACTATCAATTCGAACTTTACGATAGAGAATCGTGCTGGCAAGGTCTTCCCCACTCGTTGGAATAGAGTTGTCATTATCCAACAAACGGGAAGATGTAGTAGCTCCGAGTTCTTTCGGAGACGAAAGAAGAGTATCTTCCGTCAATTCAGAACTCGAAGAAAGGACAGCCTCTTTGTATAAAGGATTCGAAGGGCGAGCATTTTCCGTGTATTCAAAATGCGAAGAGAAAGAATTCTCAGCATTGACAGGGAATGAGGAAGCAATGTTGTCTGGAACCACGGAGAAAGCCGGAATCTCAGCATCGCAGAGGGAGGGAAGCATCGCGTCGCAGAAGGAGAGCTGCTCCAACATCTGGGCGAGCTGTCCGTCAAGGCGGCTGACGGCGTCACTGCAGGTGTTATAGCTCTTTTCTGCCGTTTCCACCGCGTTTAGGATGGCGGTTCGCTGTCTTTCCATTTCCGCCTTCGCCTTCTCGGCGACGGAGCGGTTCTGGTAGTTTAGCTTTTGCGCCAGAGCCGTTATCTGGCTTTCCAGCTCGCCTTTTTTCGTGGTGTGGGATGCAATGGCTGTGCGGATGTTTTCCAGGTTTTTCTGGATCGTGACAAATGCGCTCTCCAGAGCGGGCTGGCTTTTTTCCAGGACTTCCTTGTGGTCGATACGGGCATTCTCTGTTTTTAGTTGCTCTTCAAGAGAGACCTTGGAAGAACGAATTTCCTTTTGTAACGCAGCGAGCCGAGTATTTGCCTCCTCGAAGGGGCAGGCATTCAGAAGCTCGGAGAGGAGTCCATCGATTTCCTTACGCTTGGCTGTCAAAGTTGCGTTAAGCTCTCCAGCCGTCTTACTGGCGGCCTCCATTGCCGCGGTATCGTCCTTCGCTTTTTTCTCGACAGCCTCCAGTTCCGCCTCGGTGGGAGCTTCGGGCGACAAATGCGCGGGCAGGGGATGGGAGAGAGAACCGCAGACAGGGCAGGGCTGCCCTTCCTGCAGGGTTTGCGCCAAAAGGCCCGCCTGCTCATCCAAAAAGGCCCGGTGCAATGTCTGGTAGGTTTGCTGACTGGCATCGGCAGTTTCTTTCGCTTTCAGGTATTGCGACTGCGCAGTTTCAAAATTGCCCTGTAGTTCTGCGTGACTCTCTAAAGCCTTCTTTAGCTTTTCCAGCCGGGGTTCTTTGTCCTGAAGTTGAGTAAGTTGTCCATTAAGCTTCTCGCGCATTTCCCCCGCATTTGCAAGTGCCTGTAACTCTTCCTTACAGTCGTTTCTGGCTTTCTCGTGCTTCGCAAGGTTTTGGGCTTCTGTGGTTTCCGCATCTAAAGCCGTTGTAAGGGCTGTTTTGGTTGTTTGAAGGCTCTCCTGAAGTGTTTTAAGTCTGTCATACTCCGGTAGTTCGGCTTCGATTTGGCTTATCTTTGTCTGGAGCTTGTCCGCCTCGGGCTGCTTTTTCCGTGCCTCTTCCAGCTTCGCAGCCTTAACTTCCAAATCAAAATCTTGCATTTTCTTTTTTTTGGAGAGGGTGGAATAATCGGTAAGCTGCCCATGTTGCTTTTTGGCCTCCCCAAGCTTGTTTTCAGCTTCTTTTTTCTGTCCTTCAAGCTGCGCCTTCGCCTCCCCGGCATTTTCGAGGGAGGTGCGCTCGGTTCGCAGAGCTTCGAGGGCTTCCTTGGCGGTTGTCAGGGCGGCCTCTGCCGCAATCCGATTCGTTTCAGCAGCAGAGAGTGTTGCGACTCCTTTTTCCTGTTCCTTTCGAAGCGCATCGCGTTTCTTGTAATTCGGAAGCTGTGCCTCGCGAGTGGTGATGGTTTTTCCGAGCAGGTCAATTTCGGGCTGTTTTTCTTGCGCACTTTCCCATGCGGCCTTCTGTTTAGCTACCTTTTCTTTTTGCGTGTCCAAAGATTGGTTTTGCCTTTCAAGGTCATTTTTCCAGCCTTCAATCGTTCCCACGTCCTGCAGCTTCCCGCGGATACTTTCTAACTGATTTCGTGTTTCCCCTATGCGGCCCGAGAGGGCAAGCTGCGCGTCCTCGTCCTCGCGGATCAGTCTTTCGAGCAGCTCCAGCGACTGGTCCGCAGGGAGCTGGCCGGCGCGAGCCTTCACCACCTCCGGGAAGGCTGCATTTGTCTCTTCGCATTGGATGCCATTTAGGTACTGCTGGATGCTCGCCTTTTTGCCCTTGCATTCGGCGGCGAGGGCATTTGCCTCGGCCTTGAGTTTGTCCTGAAAAACCTGGTAATAGTGGGTTTCGAAAATTTGCCGGAAGATTTTTTGACGATCATTGGTATCGGCGAGGAGGAGCTTTAGGAAGTCTCCCTGTGCAATCATCGCAATCTGGGAAAATTGCCCACGGTCGATGCCGAGAATATCAAGAATCTTCTGCTTGATTTCGGCATTTTTCGTGAGAACCTTGCCGTCCGGAAGAGTAAGCTCCACACTTGCCTCCTGCTCCGTGAAGCCTTTGCCGCGCTTTACGGGACGCATATACTTCGGATTACGGCGAATGGTGTATGTTTTTCCACGGTAGAGGAAGGTCAGGCAGACCTCCGTGGGGGTCTCCGGCGCGGCGTATTTCGAGCGGAACATGTCCGGCTCGCGGTTTTCGCCGCTCGCCTCGCCGTAGAGGGCGTAGGTGATCGCGTCAAAGAGGGTGGTCTTGCCCGCGCCGGTATCCCCCGTGATGAGGTACAGGCCGGATTTGCCTAATTTGTCAAAGTCCACGACCGTCCGGCCGGCATACGGGCCGAAGGCGGACATTTCAAGCTGTAAGGGTCTCATTGTTTTCCTCCCAGTTATCTATCATTCGTTCCAGGGCTTCTTTCCTGCTCGATCAAAGGTTCTAAGGTCGCCTTCGAATCGTTCCTGCGAAACCATTGTTTTTTCATGTGTAAGGAGTTCAAGGGTGGCTTGGATCATCTTCCAAGGAGCTTTTAGGTCGAAGGCATCAAACCTTGCCTTCCCAGATGCTTTCCATAATCTCTCTTGCAAATTTCTCCTGCTCGGTATTCATGGGCCGCCCGTTTTGCTGTTCGTAGAATTCCGAGAACAAGTCAAATGGCGATTTTGTCTCCACGGCTTCGAGCTCGGCGATGGTTCCGGCGGCCCTGGTGCGGCTGTTGTTATAGTCGAGCTTCATGAGATTCGGATAAATGAGACGGAGCTTCCCAATTGCGTCGGGAATATCGTCCTCGTCGGTCAGGGTGATGTGCACGTAATCCTCGGTGTTGGTGCCCTCGTAGTTGGGACGGAAGGAGACATCGTCGTAGCTCCCCGTGATCTCGCGGAGGTCGTGGAGGGGCTTGAGCGGGACGGTGCGGACTACGAGGCTCTCTTTTTCCGCAAGTGTCACCACAGTAACGGATTTTTCGTGCCTGGCCTCGGAGAAGGAGTATTTTAAAGGCGTGCCGGAGTAACGGATGCGCACCCCGCCGATGTTCTGCGGGCCGTGGATGTGCCCGAGGGCCACGTAATCGAAGCAGTCAAAGACGGAGGCGTCCACGTTGTCGCTGCCGCCGACGGAAATTTCCTCGGAATCGGAGCGGGCCGCGCCGGTGACAAACTGGTGGGTGACGAGGACGTTTCTCTCGGAGGGATTGATGCAAATGGCATCGACGGCGACCTTAAGTGCGTCGGTGTAGCTTTCGATTTTCGTGTCCGGGAAGAAACGGCGGACGTGGGCGGGCTTTACGAAGGGGAGCAGGTAGAAGTTGACCGGCCCGTGTTCGTCTGAAAGGACGACCTTCTCGACCTTGCCGTCGTAGACGGGCGAGACGTGGATGCCGGTGCGCGCGATGAGCCGGGCGGCGAAGGAGAGCCGTTCAGGGGAGTCGTGATTGCCGCTGATGAGAAGGACCGGGAGCTTCCTTGCGGCGAGCTTTACGAGGAAGTCGTCCAGAAGCTCCACCGCCTCGGTCGGGGGTACGCCCTTGTCGTAAATGTCCCCGGCCAGTACGACCGCGTCCGGGGCCTCGGTGTCGATGATTTCCAGAATTTGCTTAAGGATATATCTCTGGTCTTCCAGCATGCTGAACTCGTTGACCCGCTTTCCAAGGTGCAGGTCGGAGAGATGGATGAACTTCATGAAGGCCTCCTTTTTCGGTATGGGGCGGGGCAGTTCCTCGCCCACGCTACGTGTTTCTTCCTATTATACCACGGCTGGAGTGGTAGGGAAGGAGAAATCTGGCAAATGCAGCCGCAAATGCCTTCACTGTCACAAAGGTAGTTTCCAAGACTGTGAATGAAGGGGAAATGATTGTTTTTTGGAAGGCGTTATGCTATACTCACCGTGAAAAGCAAGTTGCTTTTACAGGAGCCAGCTCGATTGGCTTCTGTAAGCCAGAAGTAAAAGCAGTGCAGAAGCTGCTTTTATAGAGGAGGTTTGTATGGACTATATCAGCACAACGAAGGCCCCGGCGGCGATTGGGCCGTATTCGCAGGCGATTACCGCGGGCGGATTTTTGTATACCTCGGGCCAGATTCCCCTGGTTCCGGAGACGGGCAGGATTGAGGCAGAGGACATCGTCGGGCAGACGCACCAGGCCTGCAAGAACCTTGGCGCGGTGCTTGACGAGGCCGGTATCGGCTTTGCAAATGTCGTGAAGACGGTCTGTTACCTCGCAAACATGGATGATTTCGCGGCCTTC
>CADCQU010000190.1 GCA_902803635.1 uncultured Lachnospiraceae bacterium
GAGGCCGCCATCCCCTCCGCCCTCTTCCCCGGCCTCACGCTTCGACTTGCAAACTATTAAGTCTTGCCACATCGCAGAAACCGTAACTTCATACATCACAAAACAGGGTAGAGGGAGGCAAACGCCAATCCTCTACCCTTTCTCGCAAGCCACGTGCTGCCTTCGGCAATACGCGGCTCTGTGTGTGCAAAAACGAGGAGGCACGAATATGCCTCCTCGTTTTCGTCTTAATCCCCCAGTTCCTCCTCCTCCCACTCGATCAAGTCCTCCATGCTGCAGTTGAGGGCTTTGCTTAGGCGAAGGAGGGTGATGGCGGCGGTTTTGTTGATGTCTCGCTGGCGCTGCTCGAAGAGCTGGATTTGTCTTAGGGGCACCCCGGAGTCAGCGGCAAGCTCCGATTGCGACAGGCCGACGTTCTTCCGCCTTGTACCGAGGCGCGTCTTAGGATTGGCCGCCTGCATCCGGCGGCGCATTTCATTTGCAAAATGCGTGATATCCATCTCGTGATACACCGGGTACATACGGAGAAGCTCCGAGAGCGGACAGACCGTGAGAATCTCCATAAAGGGACGATTGCTGGACCACTGATACCAGGCCAGTGCCCAGCCCGCCCAGTATTCCGGAGATTTATCAAGGTACATGACATCCTCTGCATCGACAAATGTCACGCCAGTTTCCAAGAGGACCTCCCGCGCAAGCTCGCAGCCGTTCATACCCGCGACATAGCGGGGGTTGCCATTTGCAAATTGCTTGGATGTGCGGGAGACGGCAAATGCAGCCCCGAAGGTGTCCGGGTCGATGTCAAGGGTCATCACCGCAAAATCTACGGCGTGCCCAAGAATGTTTTGGGCAATGGATAGATATAGTTCATCGTAAGCGCGGATCGCCATTTGTCATCCCCTCCCGCATGATGTCAAGCATAAACAAATCATGGATATCGTCCGGTGTCCGCTTCGTGCTTCGGTATGCGCGGCGAGCCTCCCGGTCTCGAAGAGATTTCTTCTCGAACCATGTCCCGGCATCGACGGCCTCCGCACCGACAAATCGGATGTGCGAGTAGGATGCTTCGCTTTTGAGGACAATCTGCTCTCCAAGTTTTCCAAGGCGCATGGCCTCCTGGAGTTTTCGAAGAGAAATCGTCCCTGCCACGAAATCCTGCGCGAACGTAAAGTAGGAATCGTCCGCACGATAACCGATGATAATGTCGTAACGTTCCAAATCGATTAGAAAATGTTCTTGTAAATAAGCCTTTGCCTCTTCGGCGATGCTGCTGTTTTGCCAGTAGCTTCTGTATTTTGTAAGGACAGCCAGCCAATTCAGAATATTGTATTCCGGCGCGTTCAGGTTAAGAATCTGGAGGCCACCAAAATCAAGTTCATAAGCATTGGCAAAGCCATCCTGGTTTTTCGCACAGGCCCATTCCTTTGCCATTTCCAAGCTTTCGGTCGTGTAAAAGCCATAGCCGTAGTCGTTTGTACGCTTTCCCCCATGATAGCGAGGCGTTTCAATGATATGATCCGAACCGTGATAGACAAGCATGGCAGAATCCTCCCTTTATGCTATTATATCGCTTTAGCGATAGGATGTCGAGGGCTTTTCGTTTTATTTGGCAATGGTTATAGTTCAGGTGCCCTCGTTTTTTGTCATTCTGAGGAGCGAAGCGACGAAGAATCCCGTTATCTTTGTGAGAAATCTTACAGGATTCTTCGCTTCGCTCAGAATGACAATGCCTTTGCATCGAAAATAGTCATTTCGTAAGGGCCGCCTGAACAGTAACTTCAGGTGCCCTCGTTTTTTGTCATTCTGAGGAGCGAAGCGACGAAGAATCCCGTCAACTTTGCGAAAAACAATACGGGATCCTTCGCTTCGCTCAGGATGACACGCCTTTTACGAGGCAATACAGCCTATAGAGCAGGGTCACCTGAACTGTAACTGGCAATGCCAAATCCAATATATTTTTCACCACATTTTTAGTGCGAATTGCCGAAAAAAGGGGTATAATGGGGGTATGAATGGAACTTCGGGAGGTTGCCTCATGACTGGCTTTTTTCTCGCGCTCTGTACGCTGCTTTCAAATATATTAAATCCCATCATTCTCATACTCATGATTTTTGAGTTAGGGCTGGGCGTAATCGTAGGCTGGCAGCTCGTGCATTTAAAGCGCGAGATCAACCGCTTAAACGCCTCGGGCCGCCGTGCGAACCAGCGGACTCTGCGCAAGGGCCGCGGCCAGCTCACAACGACCTTCGAGTCCATCACGGAGAAGGACTGGAACGATTTCGACGCCTTCCTCGGCCTCTACCAGCGGGATCTTGTCACCTGCAATTTCTTCTCGCTGCTCATCCAGATCTTCCCGCTCCTCGGCATCCTCGGCACCGTCGCCGGCCTCTACATCGCCATCAACAGCGGACAGGACATTTACGAGGGCGTCAAGTTCGCGCTCTCCTCGACGGTCTACGGCATCATGGCCGCCGTCCTCTTCAAGATTGTGGACATTATTTTCACGGCCCGCTTCCTGAACTACATCGACGACGGCATCGACCGCTTCGAGAAAAACTACCATATCGTGAGTCAGGAGGCCCAGGCTGACAAGGAGCTGGCAAATGCCGGCACCGTTAGCTCCCCCGAGGAGTGGAAATCCCCAAACATCGCCCTCGCAGGTCCTCCCGATGCACGGAAAACGGCAAATGCCGGTATCGTAAGTTCCCCCAAGGAGCGAAAAGCGACAAATGTCGGCAATCCGGCGCGAGTGGCGACGCAATGGACAGATTCCCTCGCAAAGCCGCATGGAAGAGCGGAAGCAAAAACGGATTCCGCCGTGCAAGCCGTCGAATCTCGCAAGGAAAAAGCAGATGTTCCGCCTAAAAAGCAGGCCTCGTCCATGAAGGAATCGGAGGACAATTCCGTGCTTCTCGAAGAACAAGCATAGCATGGTACCCAGTGAGTAAGAAAGGAGGCTCGTTTTGCGAAGACGACGAAGGCGGGGTTCCGCCGAGATCAACATGACGCCCCTCCTGGACGTGCTCTTCTGCATCCTCTTCATCGTGATGCTGACGAGTGCGCAGAACGAGGCGAAGCTCCGGGAGAGCAGGGATCAGGAGGCTGCCGAATACTCCCAGTCCCTATCCGAGAAGGATGCGGAGCTTGCAAGGGTGCGCGAAAACGCCACAGCGTACAAGACCCTCGCCGAGAGCCTCCGCATTTCCAAAGCAAACGCCCTCGTGGCCTCGCTTCGGAACGAGACGCTGGGCGGCCGCCATACCCTCATCATCACGAAGGAGACAGGCGAAAGCACCAACATCCCCCTCGGCTCCGACAATCTGGCAAATGCCCTCTCCCGCCTGGAGGCCTCCATCGACCCTCTCCTCACCGAGGCAAATGGCAGCCCCCTCTATCTTATTTTTACCTGCGACCGGACGCAAATCTACACCGAAGAGTTTAATGCGCTGAACAACCGCCTTACAAAATACCAGAGCGAGCACAAGGAAATTTTCTATAAGCTTACGGAGCCATGATGTTTTTCAATAAAGGAGAAGAAAAATGAGCGAAAAAATGCACGGACCTGAAAACGGGAATTCATCTCAAAAGGACAGCAAACGCAGGGATGCGAAGTTTTACGGGATTGTGGGAGCCTGTATGGCCCTGGCAATTTTTGTCGCCTTCTTCCTGGGCGGCGGTCTGGGCGTAGGTGATTCGCAAGGCGGGAGCGGCCTGTCGGGCGATGGAGCCGCACAGAGTGCTCCGGACAGGGCCGTCGTTACCTCCTCCACGGCAAGTGCCGAAACGGCAACCTCCTCGGAAGCAAGCACAGACACATTCTCTCTTCCGACAAATATCACTGTCCAAATCGAGGAGACCCGCGTCACGGTCGGAGGCGTCGAAGTCAAGGACGCCGCCGACCTCAAAGCCCTGCTGGAGGAAATCCACAATGACAGCCGCACCTACCAGCTGGAGGAGAAAAATGCCATTCTCGCCACCCACGACTGGGTCGTGGCCACCTTCGAGGAGCTGCGAATCGCCTTGCAGAAGGACTAAATAGGGCAGAGGAGGCGCAAGCCGGACCTCTGCCTCTCTCGCGAGCCGCGTGCTGCCGAAGGCAGCTGTATTCCTTACGCGACTCTGTGAATAAAAACGCCGTAAGAGCCTTTTTTTGCTCTTACGGCGTCTTTTTCTCTTACAGCAGTTCCATCGGTCCGGACAGGGAATTGTTCTCGGGGCTGCCGACGACGAGGAAGAGCTGGAGGGAGTCGTTCAGCACCGCACCGACCTGCCAGGGTTCGGGCTGGGAGGGCGGGGTCATTTCAAAGGTGTAGGGGTGTGTTTCCCCA
>CADCQU010000191.1 GCA_902803635.1 uncultured Lachnospiraceae bacterium
GATGTGCTCTATTATGACTTTGACATCTTTACAAACCATACCGGCTTTTATCTCGGGAACGGGGTGACGCTGGAATCAAGAGGCCCGGCCGTCAACTTCTCCTACAATGACGACAGCGGCATCGAGATTGCCACGTTCAGCAACGGATTGGCTGTTTTCCCATGGCAGGGATATTTCCGGATTCCGAACAAGAAAAAAGCGTGGTGAAAAATGGGTAGAGGGAGGCAAATGCCGAACCTCTACCCCCCCTCGCGAGCCGCGTGCTGCCGAAGGCAGCAAAAATCCTTACGCGGCTCTGTGAATATAAAAAAACTTTCCCCGGGTATTGCAAGCAATACCCGGGGAAATATCCGTGCGCCTCACTCTGAATCGCACCCAACAGACGTTACCTCTCCAGTTAGCTCGGTCAAGGCACCCTCACGGCACCCGAAAGGTCCTGCTTAGTGCTGCTGTGTTCCCACCCTGACACGGTTCACAGGTTTCCGTCGCGTGAGACCCAAACGTCATCACCACTTTGAGAGGGCAGCTCCATCCGGTTTGGCCCTCGGCTCGGCATCACCCCTGCTATAGCGGATTGCAGGCAACAGGGCTCCGCTACTGCCCCGGTTGCACGGACAAAAGAAGTATATATGATAATCAAAGAATTGTCAAATGTCTTTTTTCGGGTTATAATAATTTTATTGCGGGGCAAGCTCCGCATAGGTTCGGAAAACTACATAAAGCAAAGGAGAAAAAAGTATGAAGCGAATCGGTTTGCTTACCAGCGGGGGCGACTGCCAGGCCCTCAACGCCACGATGCGCGGCGTCGTCAAGGGACTGTTCAACAACGAGAAGGAGCTTGAGGTCTATGGCTTCGAGGAAGGCTACAAGGGCATGATTTATGGCAATTATCGCCTCCTTACCTCCAACGACTTCTCCGGCATCCTCACCAAGGGCGGCACCATCATCGGTTCCTCCCGTCAGCCGTTCAAGCTGATGCGGGTTCCGGA
The DNA here is from genome assembly GCA_902803635.1 of uncultured Lachnospiraceae bacterium. Classification (GTDB taxonomy): domain Bacteria; phylum Bacillota; class Clostridia; order Lachnospirales; family Lachnospiraceae; genus Chordicoccus. The sequence goes on from CADCQU010000191.1 coordinate 990, forward strand.
TGCAAATGGCCTTGACAAGGTGGAGGCCATGAAGCAGAACTACCACAAGCTGCGCCTCGACTGCGTCGTCATCCTCGGCGGCAACGGCACCCAGAAGACCGCGAACCTCCTCCGTGAGGAAGGCCTCAACGTCATCCATTTGCCGAAGACCATCGACAACGACATCTGGGGCACGGATCTGACATTTGGCTACCAGTCTGCCATCGACATCGCCACGATGGCGATTGACCAGATCCACACTACCGCCTCCTCCCATGGACGCGTCTTCATCGTCGAGGTCATGGGCCACAAGGTCGGCTGGCTGACCCTGAGCGCGGGTCTTGCCTCCGGCGCGGACATTATCCTTCTTCCGGAAATTCCCTACGACCTTGACAAGGTCTGCGCGGCAATCGACAAGCGGCATTCGAGCGGCAAGAAGTTCACGATCCTCGCCGTCGCCGAGGGCGCGATCTCCAAGGAGATGGCGGCCATGAAGAAGAAGGAACGCGCGAAGGAGATGGAGAAGATGCTGAAGAAGTATCCGTCCGTTTCCTACAAGCTGGCGGCGGACATCACCGAGCGCCTCGGCTCCGAGGTTCGCGTGACCGTTCCGGGCCATACCCAGAGGGGCGGCTCGCCGGATCCGTTCGACCGTCTGCTTTCCACCCGCCTCGGCGCGTACGCGGCCCAGCTCATCGTGAAGGGCGAGTACGGCTACATGGTGGCGACCGTGAACGGAAAGATTGTCAAGGTTCCGCTGGAGGAGAGTGCGGGGCAGCTTAAGGCGGTGGACCCGAACGACCAGACCATTGAGCTTGCCAAATTCATCGGCATCAGCTTCGGCGACTGATTATTCTGCGCTTGGAGGACGCATATGTCCTATGTAGCACTGTATCGAAAATTTCGCCCGCAGACCTTCGATGACGTCCGCGGACAGGAGGCGATTGTGACGACGCTGCGGAACCAGGTTATGACCGGGCGGCTGCAGCACGCCTACCTGTTTTGCGGGACCCGGGGAACCGGCAAGACGTCCATCGCGAAGATTCTGTCGCGGGCGGCCAACTGCGAACGTCCCGACCGCGGAAACCCCTGCGGTGAGTGCGCCTCCTGCAGGGCGATTCAGGCCGGGACGGCCATGAACGTGATTGAGATCGACGCCGCTTCCAACAACGGCGTCGATAACGTTCGGGAGATTGTGGAGGAGGTCCGTTACCGGCCGACCAGCGGGAATTACAAGGTTTACATCATCGACGAGGTGCATATGCTCTCGGCGGGAGCCTTTAATGCGCTCCTGAAGACCCTGGAGGAACCGCCTTCCTATGTTATGTTCATCCTGGCCACCACCGAGGCCGGGAAAATCCCCACGACGATTCTCTCGCGCTGCCAGCGCTATGATTTTCGAAGGATCGGCGCGGACACCCTGACGGCCAGGATGCAGGAGCTCCTTGCCGCGGAGGGGGCGGCGGCCGAGGAGAAGGCCCTCCGCTTCATCGCACGGCAGGCGGACGGCTCGATGCGTGACGCGCTCTCCCTGCTTGACCGCTGTCTTGCGATGCGCACGGGCGGGGAGCTGACGTACGAGGAAGCCCTCGGGGCCCTCGGCGCGGTGGACACGGAGGTCTTCGGGAAGCTCCTTGCGGCCCTCCTTCGAAGCGATGCCGGGGCGGCCATCGGCCTCCTCGGGCAAATGCTGGACGGCGGCCGCGAGATCGGGCA
>CADCQU010000192.1 GCA_902803635.1 uncultured Lachnospiraceae bacterium
GATCACGCGCCCGCCCTTCGGCTGCTCGCCCGGGGTGTAGGGCGTCACGCGCCGCACATTCTCTTCCCAGCCCATACAATCCTCCTTTATAATTTTGTATTTCAAAGCTTTGGTAGGATGATTTTCCGCTTTTGAGGCGTTTCATCCTTCCATGAAGGGCTTCTTTCCTCTCCTTGGAAGGATGATTTTCCGCATTTGGGACGTTTCATCCTTCCAATTCCTTATTTGAGCCCGTAAAACTCCGCAAGGCGAGTGAAGCCGGGGAGGGCTCCCTCGACGGTCTCCTTCGCGACGCAGTAGGCGAGGCGCACCCAGCCGGCGCAACCGAAGCTCGATCCCGGCACGATGAGGATGCGCTCCTCCTTGGCTTTCCTGACAAATTCCTTCTCGTCGGCGACGGGCGACTTGATCCAGAGGTAGAATGCCCCGTCGGGCTTGACAAATGTAAACCCTGTGGCTGACAAATGCCCGGTGAGCAGCTTCCGGTTCGTATCGTAATAGGCCACATCCGTCTTGCAGTCAAGGCATTTGGCGACGGCCCGCTGCATAAGTGAGGGAGCGTTCACGAAGCCAAGAATCCGGTTCGCGGTATTTGCAGCGCCAATAAAGTCCTCGAAGCCCTCGATCTCCGAGGGGATGACAAGGTAGCCGATACGCTCGCCCGGCAGGGAAAGGGACTTACTGTAAGAATAGCCGACAACCGTATCCGCATACAGGGAGGGCATCCAGGGAATTTCCACGCCATCGTAAGCGATCTCACGGTAGGGCTCGTCGCTGAAGAGGTAAATCGGCTGGCCGTATTTCTCCTCCGCCTCCCGGAGAACCTCAGCCACGGCCACAAGGCTTTCCCTTGTATACACGGCTCCGGTGGGGTTGTTTGGGGAATTGAGGATGAGGGCGCGGGTTCGCTCCGTGATCGCTTCGCGGATTGCCGCCGCGTCAGGCTGGAAGGTCACCGCATCCGCCGGAACCGCGATGAGCTTGCCGTCGTAGTTGCCGACATAGGAGCGGTACTCGCCAAAATACGGGGAGACCGTGACCACCTCGTCGCCGGGGTTGAGGAGCGTCTTGAAAAAGACGTTCATGCCGCCCGCCGCGCCGACGGTCATCAGGATGTTCTTCGCCTCGTAGGCCGTCCCGAAACGCTTGTTGAGGGAGGCGGCCACCGCGCCGCGCACGTCCTCGTAGCCAGAGTTGTTCATGTAGCCGTGGACCAGCACCGGGTCCTCCGTGTCCAGGATCGTGCGGATGGCTTCCGCAACCTCTTCCGGTGCCGGAACGTTCGGATTGCCAAGGCTGAAATCATACACATTCTCCGCACCATAGATGGCCGCCATTTTCTTACCCTCCTCGAACATCGCGCGGATGGCCGAGCTGTTCTTCACATAACCCTTCATCTTCTCAGAAATCATGGGGTGCCTCCCTTATCTGCGTTTATCATTTTTCGCAACACTTCCTATACAATACACGCAAAACATCCATCTTGCAAATGTTTCTTTTAGATTCTATAATAAATGGGCAAAAAACCTGAAAGGAGAATCCTATGAAAAAGTATCTTACCCTCATTCTTGCAGCCCTCACCGCCCTCGCTCTCATCGGCTGCGGCGACAAATCCGGCGCGGCCGACGCCTCCTCTACAAATGTCACCCCGACTCCCGTCACCCTGGAAGACTATTCCGGTGAGCGGCCGGCGATCGAGATCGTTATCAAGGGCTATGGAACCATCAAGGCCGAGCTGTACCCGGACATCGCGCCCAAAAGTGTCGAGAACTTCCTGAAGCTGGTGGACAGCCATTTTTATGACGGTACGACCTTCCACCGCATCATCAACGGTTTCATGATGCAGGGCGGTGCCCCGAAGGAAGACAGCCCCGCACTGACCCCCATCGTCGGCGAGTTCTCGAACAACGGAATTCCCAATACCATCTCCCACAAGCGCGGCATTCTCTCGATGGCCCGCACGCCGGACGTGAATTCCGCAACCTCGCAGTTCTTCATTGTCCAGTCCGATGCCACCTACCTCGACGGCTCCTACGCCGGCTTCGGCAAGGTCCTCACCGGCATGGACATCGTGGACAAGATTTGTCAGGAAGCGCCCGTCGTGGATGACAACGGAACCGTCCTGGCCGAAAACCAGCCCATTATCGAGACGATTCGGAGGGCATAAATAAAAGTCAAAAAAAACCCCGGCTGCAGTGCGGCCGGGGATTTTTCTTACTCTACCTCAATCTTGCGGAAGTTCTTCTTCCCGCGGCGGAGCACGAAGTCCGCGGCGGCGATGACATCCTTCTGCACCATCTCAAAGACATCCGTCACCTTGCGGTCTCCGATGGAGACGCCGCCCTGCTGAATCGCCCGGCGGGCCTCGCCATTCGAGGCGCAGAGGCCGGCCTTCACCAAAAGCCCGATCACGCCGATCTCGCCATTTGCAAAATCCTCATCGTGGAGGGTGGTCGTCGGGATGTCGGCCTTCGCGCCGCCGCCGAAGAGGGCCTTCGCGGCCTCCTGGGCCTTCGTGGCCTCCTCCTCGCCGTGCACGAGCTTCGTCAGCTCAAAGGCAAGAATCTCCTTCGCCCGGTTCAGCTCCGCGCCCTCCCATTTGTCCATCGCGTCGATCTCCTCCAGCGGGAGGAAGGTCAGCATGCGGATACATTTGAGCACGTCCGCGTCCGCGACGTTCCGCCAGTACTGGTAGAACTCGTAGGGCGTGGTCTTCTTCGGGTCGAGCCAGACCGCGCCCGAGGCC
>CADCQU010000193.1 GCA_902803635.1 uncultured Lachnospiraceae bacterium
GCAATGCACTCCGAGAGCGCGGCGTGTCCATTTGCCGACAAATGCAGACAGTCAAGCTCCGAAACTTCGGCGCATTCCGCCGCGTCGAGGAACACGCAGCCGAGGTCGTCTGCGATTTGCCGGTAGAGCCCGGCAAATGCCTGCTGCCGGGGGACGGCGTCAGCCTCGAAACGCTCGTTAAATGGCCCCTCCGCGATGCCCGGGAGCACTTTGGGCGGGGAGATGAGGAGGATTCTTGCCGGAAACTCCTGTTTTTTTGCCGTGAACTCCTGGATGGTCTCGACCATTTGACGGACGCCGGCGGCGATGCTCTCCGCCGACTGGTGGAAGTCCTTCTTGAGGTCATTTGTCCCGAGCATGAGGATGACCCAGGCCACCGGCTTGTGGGAATTTAAACACGGCACAAGGTAGTCCAGCCCATACTTCCACGCATCGTCCGCAGGGCGGGCGGCCGCCGTCCGGCCGTTGCAGCCCTCCTCGACAACCAGCCATTCTTCCCCGAGGCGGGCAGAGAGCCGCCCCGTCCAGCGCTCCCTTGGCAGAAACCGAAGGCAGTTGTTTGGGTTATAGCCGTAGGTGTTCGAATCCCCGTAGCAGAGGACCGTCGCCGGCGACATCCTGGCACGGACCTCCTCCAAAATGAGCCAGTCCGCCAGCATCCAATGCACGGTTCGAAGCTCCGCAAGCGTGAGCCACCGAGCGTCCATCGCCTCCCGGAAGACCGGTTTCTGCCCGTAAAGGCGGCAGGTGAAAAAGGTGATTACGTAGCAGGCGTCCGCCGTGACGGATTTCTGTGTCCCGATTTCCTCCTCCACGGCCACCTTGATGGAAAGCTCCTCTTCCAGCTCGCGCACGAGGGCCTCGCGGTGCGTCTCGCCCGCCTCGAGCTTCCCGCCCGGGAACTCCCACCAGCCGGTCCCGGGGCCGTACCCCCGCTGCACCGCCAGCACCTTGTCATCCGCAAATATCACCGCCGCCGCAACCGGCACCTCTTTCTTCATAATCAATCCTCCCTCCATTCGTTACGTCAAAAAACATTCCCTTGCAATATCCTAACATATATTCTATAGTAAGTCAAAAGCGGGGGAGGGTTCTTCTGGGTGATTGCGTAAAGTTACTCTTCAGGTGAATCCCTCGAAAAAGGCTCTATTGCTTCGTGAAAGGCCTGTCATCCTGAGCGAAGCGAAGGATCCCGTTAGTTTTTTCTAGAAATTGACAGGATTCTTCGTCGCTTCGCTCCTCAGAATGACAAAAAAACGAGGTACATGAATTGTAACTGCGCAAAAATGGGGTTGTCCTTGTCTTCGATGGGAGAGTTGGTATGAATGAACTGGCCAGTGGGTTGCGGTTGACAAGCGAAGAGACGGGGCGGATTCTTGCCTTCCGGCATGAAATGCACAGGAACCCGGAGCTTTCGCATGCGGAGTTTCAGACGACGGAAAAGATCAAGGCGTTTCTTGATACACTACCCGGAATTGAGATTCTTCCGCTCAAAAAGGAACTGACGGGCGTGGTGGCCCGTTTGGTCGGCGGGAAGCCTGGGGCGGAGATCGGCCTTCGTGCGGACATCGACGCCATTTGCCAGACGGAGGAAACCGACCTGCCGTGGAAATCGGTGAGGGAGGGGATTATGCATGCCTGCGGCCATGATTTTCACACGGCGGGTCTTCTCGGCGCGGCCATGATTCTCTCGCGAAACCGGGAGGACGTGCCGGGGACTGTGGATTTTCTGTTTCAGGAGGCGGAGGAGACCACGGACGGAGCCAGGGAAATGATCGAGGTGGGGCTATTTGACGTGATTTCGCCTGAGGCGTTTTTCGGGGAGCATAACCGGCCGGAGGTGGAGGTTGGAAAGGTCGTCTGCAAAAACGGAGCCCTCATGGCCGCCAAGACGAATTTTCGGATTCGGATTCTCGGGCGGGGCGGGCACGGCTCCATGCCGCATCTGTGCGACGATCCGATTGTCGCGGCGGCAGCCATCATCCAGTCGCTGCAGACGGTCGTCAGCAGAAATACGGACCCGCTCGATGGTGTCGTCCTGACGGTCGGATCGATCCGCGGCGGAAGTATCGAAAATCTGGTGGCGGATAAGGTCGAGATGCTGGCAAGCATACGGGCGCTCTCCGTCGCGGCCAGGGAGAGGGCGGTGCGGCGGATGGAGGAAATCGTGAAGAGCACGGCAAATGCCTACGGCTGCCGGGCGGAGATTGAGTACCGGGAGATCCTGCCGCTGGTATTTAATAGCGAGGAGATGTACAAAAAGGCGGTCTTCGCGGCGGAGATGGCCGTCGGGGCGGAAAATGTGGTGGACGTCCCGCCGACGCTTGCGAGCGAGGATTTTTCCATGATCATGGAGCGGGTTCCGTCATTTTTCTACTGGATTGGGAGTGGAAAACCGGGGCAACAGGCATTTGCCTGGCACCAGAGCCGCTTCCGGGCGGACGATGCGGGCGTAAAAGTGGCAGCAGAGGTCATGGCGGCGGTGGTATTTGCATACGACAAATGCAGATGAGGCTTTTGGGGCCGCAGAAATAAAATGTGCTCCAAGCTTGCGCAGGCACGAGTAATCGTCCGCGAAATTACTCCAGGCCATACTGAAGGATCTCGTTGTAGCGGATGTTGGCCTGCTCGCTGGCTTTTTTCTCGCGCCAGGCATCGATTTCGCTTCGGATGGCGAGCATCTCGTCGACGACGAGCTCCTCGGTTTTGGGCTTTTCGTAGGCTAGGTACGCGCACATGCGTTCCATGGCCTTAGGACTTTGAAGGTGCCGCGCGGCAGCCTCGCCGAGCGCGGCGGGAAAGCCCAGGGCGGTGACGGCCGCGACCAAGGCGTCGCGGCTCCTGGCCCATTCTTCCTGGTAGATGGTCATGGGGGCTCCTTTCGTTCTTTTTTGAATCAATATAAAGTATCTGGTAGAATAATGCAAGAGGAAACAATTTTACTAAATACCTGTTTTCAACTATCCCCAAATGGGGGGGAAGGGGGGCTTGCATGGCGGATTATCTGGAAGGGCTGAATGAGGCGCAGGCTGCGGCGGTGACCGCGACGGAGGGCTTCGTGCGCGTGGTCGCGGGCGCGGGCAGTGGGAAGACGCGGGCGCTTTCCCGCCGCTTTGCCTTCCTCGTGGAGGAACTTGGAGTATTGCCCTCGAACATTTTGTGCATTACCTTTACCAACAAGGCGGCCGCAGAGATGCGGCAGCGGATCCGGCAGCTGACGCAGGACAACGATACGGGGCGGATCAGCACCTTCCATAGCCTCTGTGTATCAATTCTTAAGGAGGATGCCTACGCGGTGCAGTACCCGGAGAGCTTTCTCGTGCTCGACAACAACGATATTGACACCATGCTCGGCGTGATCTACGAGGAGCGGGGGCTGACGCTCCGCGACATGGCCTACAAGGACGCCCGCGACATGTTCGAGATGCGCAAATGCAAGACGGAGCCGGACTACTGCCGCGACCTTATCGCCCTCCCGATTGCGTCTCTTCGGGAGAAGTACCTTCGCGCGACGGCGGTGAAGGATATCCTCTTCTACGGCTATCTCTATGAGCAGAGGAAGTGCTTCGGGCTCGATTATAACGATCTTATCAACTTTGTTTTGTATATTTTTAAGACAAATGCAGACATCCGCGACAAATGGCAGCGCTGCCTGGAGTACATCATGGTTGATGAGTTCCAGGATATCGACGATTTGCAGTACCGGCTCCTTGAGGTGCTCTGCGGGTATCATAAGAATCTCTTCATCGTGGGCGATCCGGACCAGACCATCTATACGTGGCGGGGGGCAAATGTAAAGTACCTCCTTGATTTCGATGCGCATTTTCCGGGGACGCGGACGATTTTGATGATGGAGAACTACCGGTCGGTACCGGAGATCCTGGACGCGGCCAATTCGCTGATCTCGAAGAACCAGCTGCGGATGGAGAAGAAGCTGGTGCCGGGGAGGAAGGTTACGGAAAACAATGCTGAAGAGATGAAGAAAAGTGATGAAAAATCTCGCCAACAGGGAATAAAACCTGACGAGATTCTTCGCTTCGCTCAGAATGACAGCTCTTTTCAAAATGTTTCGAAAACAGAGGAGATTCTTACAGAAAACAGTCCACTGAATTGTTTTCTGCATACAGGGTATCGCTTCGCTCAGAATGGCAAGTTTTCTCCAGATGGTTCGGAGGCGGAAGAGATTCGTCGCTTCGCGCAGAATGACAAGGCTTCTCAACATGGTTCGAAACCAAAGGTATTGTGGCATCATGCGCGGTCGCAGGAGGAGGAGGCCCGGTGGGTTTCGGCGAAGGTGCGGGAGCTGATGGGCGAGGGTTATGCGGCCAGGGACATCGCGATCTTGTACCGGGCGCACTACGTGACGCGCACGCTGGAGGAGGTATTTATTAAGGAAGAAACTCCGTACAGATTATACTCGGGAGTCGCGTTTTATGAGCGGTCGGAAATTAAAGATGCACTCTCGTACCTGCGGCTGTTGGCATTTGGCGACGACCTCTCGTTCGCGAGGGTGGTGAACCGGCCGAAGCGGAACATCGGGGAGCGGCGGATGCGGGCGATTCGCGAGTGTGCGGAGCGAAACGGGCGCGGGTTTCTGGCGGCTCTCCGGGACCTTGCGGGGGACGAGCTTTTCCGGAAGACCGGAGCGGAGGAGTTTTTGCAGCTCGTGGACGAGTTCCGCGAGAAGAGCCGGCAAATGGGCATTTCCGAGCTGCTTTCGGATTTACTGACAGCCAGCGGCTATGAGCAAATGCTTCGGACCGAAGGCGGCCGCGAGCGGCTGGACAACCTTGCGGAGCTAAAGCAGTCGGTCTACGAGTACGAGACGAGCTGCGGCGAGGAGGCCGCGCTCTCGGACTACCTCCGCCACGTGGCACTTTTTTCAAATGCAGACACGGCGGAAAATGCGTCTGCGGTGAAGTGCATGACGGTGCACGCGGCGAAGGGGCTGGAATTCCCCTGCGTGATCCTGCTCTCGATGGAGGAGGGCGTGTTTCCGGCGAAGAAGACCGCAGACCGCGCCGCGATGGAGGAGGAACGGCGCCTGGCCTTTGTCGCGGTCACGCGGGCGATGGAGCGGCTCTACTTTACGGACAGCGAGGGACGGAACTTCGACGGGAGCTACCGCTTCCC
>CADCQU010000194.1 GCA_902803635.1 uncultured Lachnospiraceae bacterium
CCCGTGAGGCTTCTCGCAAAGTTGACGGGATTCTTCGTCGCTTCGCTCCTCAGAATGACAAAAAATGAGGGTCACCTAAACTGTAACATTTCCTCTATTCTACCAACCCCACAAGAGAAAAGCAACGGCATTTGCCATCTCGTACTGCCGCGATTCCCACGCATTCCTTCGTATATTTTTCGTAAATTTCGCCTGACTTTCTCGGAGATTTTCCAGCCGTCCATCCGCTATCATTGCAGACAACAAGACAACCACCGGAGGCGAGGACAGACCTCGCGGAAACGGAAAAATCTCTCCGAAAGGAGGCAAATGAAATGAGTGAAATTCAGAGCTGCTTCAAGCGTTATGAAAAAAAATACCTGCTGACACAGGCGCAGTACGAGGCCATGCGCCTCGGCATGGCTCCCTATATGCAGCCGGACGCGCATCCGCAGTATTCGATCAGCAACATCTACTACGATACCGACAGCTACGATCTCATCCGCGCCTCGCTTGAGAAGCCGATATATAAAGAAAAACTCCGGCTCCGCAGCTACGGCGTCCCCGGCCAGCGCGACACAGTCTTCGTTGAAATTAAGAAAAAATACGACGACGTAGTCTACAAGCGCCGGATCACGATGGAAATGCAGGCCGCGGCACTGTACCTGAACGGAGTGCCAGAGGAGGCTGCCGGCCAAACCATCAGTGGACTCGCAAGCTTCCCTTCCGAACGGCAAATGGCAAATAGCGGCCAGGCAAATCACGGGCTTCCGTCCAACCACCAAACGTCGAATGCCAGCCAGATCACCCGTGAAATCGACTACTTCCTAAATCTCTACCAGCCGCGTCCGAGAGTCTTCATCGCCTACGACCGCGAGGCCTACGCCGCGGCAGACGGCGGCGAGCTGCGCATTACATTTGACACAGCCCTCCGCGCCCGCACAAACGACCTCGACCTCCGGCTTGGCGACCACGGCCTTCCACTTCTGAGCGACGCCTATCGGCTCATGGAAGTCAAGATTCCCGGCACCGCCCCGCTCTGGCTCGCCCGGCTTCTCTCGGCAAATGCCATCTTCCCGACATCCTTCTCCAAATACGGAGCCTTCTACACGAAATTCCTCCTCGGCGGCAAATCCGCCAACCTGCCAAAAGAAGACCTCCGCAAAACCCGCTCCGCCGCATAAAACACGGCGCAGAGCCAAATCCGTCGCACGAAGGCGGTCTCTCCTCCTGCCTCCCCCCAGGGGGAGCCAAGTAACCAACGAACCCACAACCGCCGCTCCTCTTGCCTCCCCCTCCAGGGGGAGGTGGCACGGCGAAGCCGTGACGGAGAGGGGCCGCCCCCAGCCGCATCCCTTGAAAGGAGGTTCCACCATGCTTACCACCATCATCACAGGATCCGAAATCACAATGTCCGCGTTCTTCATCTGCACAGCCGTCTCTCTTGCACTCGGCCTCGGGGCCGCCCTCCTTGGCATGGTAAAATCCAAATACTCCCAGAGCTTCATCATCACCCTTGCCATGCTGCCCGCCATGGTCCAGATCATCATCATGATGGTCAACGGCAACATCGGCGCCGGCGTCGCCGTGGCCGGCGCCTTCGGCCTCATCCGCTTCCGCAGTGCTCCGGGCAGTGCGAAGGAAATCGGCCTGGTCTTCCTGACAACCGCCATCGGTCTAGCGACCGGCATGGGCTACGTAGCCATCGCAGCCGTCTTCTTCGCCGTCATGGCGGCCTTCTCCCTCCTCCTCACCCTCACCGGCTTCGGCGCGGGCGAAGCAAGCGAGCGCGAGCTCAAGATCACCATCCCCGAAACCCTCGATTACGACGGCCTCTTCGACGACCTATTTGCCAAATACACCCGCACCGCCGAGCTGGACCGCGTCAAGACGACAAATATGGGCACCCTCTACGAGCTCAGCTACAAGATCACCCTCAAAGACTCCCACGAGACCAAATCCTTCCTCGACGACCTCCGCACCAGAAACGGAAACCTACCCATCACCTGCGGCAAGCCCGTGACAAGGGAAGCCCTGTAATATACTTGGGGACAAGTTTGTTATTACGGTTACGGCACCGCTTCCTCCGGGAACAACAATAACAAAGCCAGACGTTGACTGTATGCAGCGTCTGGCTTTCACATTTTCATACGCCTTGCTTGTAAAAATTCATTAGTTTCGATTGAAAAAATCCACGGTTTTCCGTATAATAACCCCCAAATGGGGACAGGTTAAAATGGGCATTTGGTTAAATTGTTTATGAATTGAGCATGACTTGCTCGCAAATCCCTTTCCCCTGCGGAAAATTACTTAGGAGGATTGGAAAATGAAAAAAAGAATACGGATACTGACGTCGCTTTGCCTTGCGGCGGCGATGGGGCTCGTCCCGGCGGGCTGCGGCGCACAGAAGGCGCCGGAGAGCAAAACGGAGAGCCTGACGGAAAGCCAAACGAAGAGCGTGACAGAAAGCGCAACGGAGAGCGTGACCGGAAGCGGACCGGAGAGCGCACAGGCCTCGGAGCCGAAAAGCGGTCAGGAAGATGCTTCGGGAAAGACACAGGAAACGTCGCTGGAAGGGAAGCCCTGGATCAACGCGAATCTGTACGG
>CADCQU010000195.1 GCA_902803635.1 uncultured Lachnospiraceae bacterium
CATTTGTCGCGGTCGGGAAAGCGGCGAAGACGGACGTAGACAAAGCTCACCACAATGAGGAGCGCGTAGTAAATGCCAACCATTGCAAGGTTTTGAAGGAGCACCGGGCCGCCGGCATCGCCGGCATTTGCCAGAATCGAGGAAATCATCAGGAAGGGATTTAAAATGCGCACAATCAGGGCACTGATCTCCCGCTGCCCGGTTTTCCCAAAAATTCCACGGCGGAAGGCCAGAAAGCCCGTCACCATCATCGCAAAAAGAACCAGCATTTGCCGAAACAAAAGACCCGTGATTTCCATAACTCCCTCCCCCAAAGCGAACAGAAGGCCGCGCAACAACGTGCGCGGCCTTAACCTTTGGTATAACCTTTATTCCTCTACAACCTCGACAAATTCCGGCAGTGTGTAGATCATGAAGCTAAGCCCGTCCTGGACGATCTTGCCGGTCACCTTGACGTGCTGTGTGTCGGACGGATAGGCATCCTCTTCGGCACCGACAATGATAAAGACCGTGCCGATGCGGGAACCGGTTTCCGCGTTCTTCTGGCCGACACTGTAGCTCATGCCCTTCGCAAAGTTGATGACCTGGCCGTCAACCTGGACAACCTTGCCCGTCATAATGCCGTTCTGGATGTCCTTGGAAAGCTTCTCCATTGCCTCGTAATCGCCGAAAGCGACCGTGGAATCCACATTGGCAAGATCCGCCGCCGTAACGGTCGTTGCATCGCCCGTCGAAGCCGTGCTGGCCGTGCTCTCGACCGTGCTAGCGGTGCTGGCGACACTCGCCGTGCTTGCGGTGCCGGCTTTGCTGGCCGTGCTTGTCGTCGTGCTGCTGGAATTCGAGCCGCCGCAGGCGGTAAGGAGCATGGCTCCCATCATAAGGCTCGCCGCAACAACTGTAATCTTCTTTTTCATCTGTATTTCCTCCTTGCACAATTGGTCGAAACTTAGGCGCGATAACACCTATTCTCAAATGTTTCGAAACGCAGGCACATAAGTACCTGTTCTCGAATGTTTCGAAACTCAGGCGTATGATAGCACCAATTCTCGAATTGTCAAGGGAAAATACATTTTTCTGTCAATTCGCTGTTCATCCCCTGCATTATCAGGGTTTCTTCGTCACTTTTTTCGATTCAGCCAAGCACCTCGCGGATGGCGGCCTCGAAATCGGCCGGGCGCATGCCGCCGACGAGGTTCTTCACGACCTCCCCGTTCTTGAAGAACAGGAAATTCGGGATGGACATCACGCGGTAGGGAACGACGGCATCCCCGTCATCGTCCACGTTGAGCTTGCAGACCTTGAGCTGGCCTTCAAACTTCTCGGCCATCGCGTCGACCACCGGGCTCATCATTCTGCACGGGCCGCACCAGTCGGCGTAGCAGTCGAGAAGCACCGGGCCCTCGGCCTTGAGGATTTCCTGCTCAAATGTCTCTGTGGTTACCTTTGTTACCATGTTTACTCCTCCTTTTCATTATGGTACACCGCCACCAGCTTGCAGATTTTGTTGCCGAGGGCGGAAAACTTGCGCTCATACTCTGTCATGACATTGTCCGCCCCAAGTACGGAATCCGCATGCAAATCGCGGGTAACGGCCGTAAGGGTCCAGTGTTCCGCCGCGTCAAATTCCTCCACGGAGAACTCGAAGAGGTCGCGGTTATCCGTCTTAAACTCAAGGATGCCGCCATTTGCCAGAAATTCCTCGTAGACGGCGAGGAAGTTGCGAGAGGTAAGCCTCCGCTTGGCATGCCGCACCTTCGGCCATGGGTCGGAAAAATTGAGAAAAATCTTCGCAACCTCGCCCGGAGCAAATACCGCCGGCAAATCCCGTGCATCCATGCACAGAAACCGCAGATTTTCCGGAGGCTCAAACTTTTCCTCCGTTAAATCTGCCTCCTCCAGCAAATGCTCCGCCTTCGACAGTTCCGCTTCCTCCGGAATGCCAGTCATCTCCGGCAATTCTGCCCCGTTCCGTTGCGATTCCTTTACCTCCGCCCTCTCCAACACCGAGGCGGGATCCTGTGGCAGCTTTCCCTCCATTTTCTCGACCGCACGCATGAGCACGCTCTCGTACCGCTCCACGCCAAGAAAGTACCGCTCCGGCTCACGGGCGGCAAGCTCCATCAGAAACCGCCCCTTGCCGGTTCCAATCTCCACGTACAGCGGTCTTCCACCCGTAAACGCCTGCCATTTGCCGCGTAAAGCCTCCGCATCCTTCAAAACGAAGGGGCTATTTGCAACAATCTCTTTTGCTTCTGGTATATTTCGTAGTCTCATGTCCCTATTCTTACACGAAATCCACAAAAAAGCAAGCTCAATTCCACAATAAAGATATTTTGAGCTTAACCTGCAGCATCTGGTTGGATGATTGATAAAAAATGGGGGCAGCTGAACAGATAAAAATTTTGGCTCAATCACAAAACTTGTGGGATTTCGGATTTCGGACATAGTCCCTCCTGCTCATGTCAAATAACTTCAGGAAGAGGTATTCATCATCCGGATATCCATGTTTCTGGTCACACGGTGACCAGAAACGAAGGCGTTTTGCAATGAAATCGCCCTTCGGCCTTCGGAGCTTACCTCTCGGATTCG
>CADCQU010000196.1 GCA_902803635.1 uncultured Lachnospiraceae bacterium
ATATCTTTTCGAACAGTGAAGAAAAACAATATTTTTAACAAAAGACTATATATCTTTTTTACTTTTTAATGTTTTTTATAACCTGGAGCAATCAGATTGATGGGATCTGACTTTTCCTCTGACCGGCTCCCGCCAAATCAGCTACAAATGCCTTTTTCAGGCGATTGCGGCTGACTATTCCATGCCGCAACGGAAATCTAAGACAAATGCAGGACTCCCGCCGCGGGTGTCCTGCATTTGTCTATAAAAATCCTCATTTTTCACCTGTTCTCAAATGGGGCTGAAAACAAGACCTCACCCCTCCCAGAGGAAGGTCTCCTCGATGACGGGGCGAAGGCCCTTCTGTTCGCACATTTGCACGGCCGTGAACATCGCGCGGTCGTTCCCCTCAACCATGCACCAGCCATTTGGCGTGAGGGCGAGATCCCAGCCGACGTACTTCTGCTCGGGAACCACCCTCGCGAGCTCCTCGACAAGAGCCACCAGCTCGTCCCAGCGCGGGAGCTGCGTCCCCTTGAACACCATGCCGGAATCTGGATGGAACGAGTACACGGTCCCGTCCTCGCGGTAGCCATCCGTCCGGATGACGCCGGTCTCCGGATCCACCGAGGCGCAAATACCGCCGGCCCCGGCGTTGTCCACGATGCTCCCGAAACTTCCGGTGCGCAAAATTGCGTACATATGCACCAGCTTGTCCGGCCGGAGGAAGGTGACGTAGCGGATCGTGTTCACCGACTCCGGGTGGAAGGCCGCCATCGAGGAGTCCTGGCAAATGTACTCCTCCGCGACGCAGGGGAAGATACTCCTCGCCGTGGCAAATGCCTCGTCCAGTGGGTTCGTACCGTCAAAAAGGAAAATATCTTTCCCCTCGGCCTTGTCAAGGGCTTTCAGAAGGAACACGGGATGCCGGTTGGCGAAGTCCTCCAGCGCGGGAAGGTCCTCCTCCGAGGAGAGAAGCAGCATTTCCCGACGGTAGTAGGGCTGGAACGTCTCGTAGGCGAGGTATTTGTCAAAGAATTTCCGCCGCACCTCTATGTCGCTGTGGAGCGCGTAGGTCAGCTTCTTCTTCTCAAATTCCCCGACAAAGGTCCGGCGCTCGGCGTCGTCCTTGTCCTCGAAATGAAAGAGGAAATACTGGGCGTAGCTTACGAGGTACTTCCGGCGGCTGTACATCATGTCCCGCACAACCCGCCCGAGGTAGGCCTTGTCCGACCACTTTTCCCTCGGAACGAACTGCCGGAGAAGGTCCCCAATCTGTTTTTTCTTGCCGGGGCGCACAAGGCTCCCGGCATAATCCGCAAAACCGAGCGTTTTCGCCGCCAGCGTGGAATTCTCAGAGATATTGTTGAGCGCCAGCTTCCACTTCGGCATCATCGACTTTTTGTGTTCCTTCTCACCCATAATAGACTCCGTTATAAATAATTGAGACCTAAATCACTCTCTCCCATTCCAACAATAGGTGCACAGGTTCTCCTTCGGGATTCCGACGGCGTCCAGCATGTCGTCGAGACGGTTGTAAGCGAGGGACGAGAAGCCCTGCTTCTCCCCAAGCTTCTTCACCATCGCCTCGTAACGGTCGGAATTCGGGTCCGCATACTCCTCCAGGACGGTACGGTCCACCTGCTCGCCCTCCTCCTCGGCGATCACCCGGCGGGCGATCAGCTCCATCTCGGAGGTGCTCCGGCTGAAATTGAGATACTTGCACCCAAAAAGGATGGGCGGGCACGCCGGGCGGACGTGCACCTTCTTCGCGCCGCTCTTGTACAGGAACTCCGTCGTGTCCCGAAGCTGCGTCCCGCGCACGATTGAGTCGTCGATGAGGAGCAGCCGCTTCCCGTCAATAAGCTCGCGCACCGGAATCAGCTTCATTTTCGCGATAAAATCGCGCGTCGCCTGAACCGTCGGCATGAACGAGCGCGGCCAGGTCGGTGTATATTTGATGAAAGGACGCGAAAACGGCACGCCCGAGGCATTTGCATAGCCAATCGCATGGGCCGTTCCCGAATCCGGGACACCCGCCACCGCGTCGATTTCATTTGCCGAAAGAACATCGCGCCTTGCCAGGGCCTCGCCGCAGCGGACGCGCATCCCCTCGACCGAAACGCCCTCGTAGGACGAGGCCGGGTAACCGTAGTACACCCAGAGGAAGGTGCAAATACGCATTTTCCGGCCCGGAGCGAGCAGGGTCTCCACCGACTCGGGAGTCATGATGCAAATCTCGCCGGGTCCGAGCTCGCGGCAGGGCTGATACCCCAAATTCAGAAACGCGAAGGACTCGAAGCTCGCGCAGTAGCCGTCGTCGCGCCGTCCGATGACGAGCGGCGTCCGCCCCAGAAGGTCTCGGGCGCAGTAAATGCCCCTTTTCGTGAGGAGCAGAATCGTCATCGAGCCGTCGATGCACTCCTGCGCATAATGAATCCCTTCAATGAGATTCTTCTTCTCGTCGATGAGGGCGGCGACCAGCTCCGTCGGGTTGATGCCTCCGGTGCTCATCTCCTGGAAATGCCTCCCGTAGCGCCCGAAAATGCGCTCGGAGAGCTCCTTCAGGTTGTTCATACGACCCACGGTCGTGATCGCGTAGATGCCGTGGTGCGAATGGATCACCAGCGGCTGTGACTCGAAGTCGGAAATGCAGCCGATGCCCATGTTTCCGCGCATTTTGTTCGCGTCGTCCTCGAATTTCGTCCGAAACGGGCTGTTCTCGATATTGTGAATCTGTTTGTCAATACGATTCTCGGGGCCAAGGATGGCCATGCCGGCCCGCCGCGTCCCCAGATGGGAGTGGTAATCCGTACCGAAAAAAACGTCGAGAACACAATCCTGCTTTCGCGCAGCTGCAAAAAAACCACCCATAAGCCCTTCCTTTCTTTGGAAAAACACGCGGGAGCCGGTATTTTGCGCAAACATTTGGCAAATGCTTGCTTTCATTTGTCAAGTCTCCGTCTGCCAAATGGCAGACCGTCCAAATATGGCCCCGTAAAAAATCCATACTATTATAGCAGAATTCCCGCACTTCGCAAGAATGCGTTTTTTCCAAAATTTGCAGGTTTTTCAGGGCACGGCTGAATATTTTGACAAATGCTTCGCCTTACCGCCTCGACCGCACCTGCCGGGCGATCTCCTCGACCTTCTCGTCCGTTAAGATGTATTTCTTCTTAAACCAGATGAAGGCGACGAGGAGGCCGGCGATGGGCAGGAGCGTCATGACCATGCGGAGGCCGACCTTCGAGCTCGCGGCGACGGTGGTGGAGAAATCCATGGTCTGCTCCGCCTCGGTGACCGCGTCGGAGCTTAGGCTGAAGACGGCCAGCGTGATCGAGGCGACGAAGGCCGCGACACCCGAGGCGAGCTTCACGACAAAGGTCTGCATCGAGAAAATGACGCTCTCGTCGCGGCGGTTATTTTTCAGCTCGCCGTAGTCCACGGTATTTGCCAGAAAGACCGTGGTCAAGACCTGCAGAACGCCGCTCGCCGCAAAGATGAAGAAGGCCGGGATGAAGAGGATGAACACGTTCTTCATGCTCGTGAAGGCAAGAAGAAGCAGGACGGCATAGCCCACCATCGCGCTCCCGAGGGCGATGAAGAAAATCTTGATCGACGTAAATTTCCGGCGGAGGAGCGGGAAGAACAGCATCATCGAGAGAATCTGGATGGCCCCGCCGAAAATGTTGAAGAGCGTGTAGCCGTTGTACCAGCCCGAGCCGCCGAAATCGTATTTGAAGAAATAGATGACGAGGTTCGAGGTAATGTAGACGGCGGTGTTGATGAGCACGATAGCCACCACGACGGTCATCGTCTGGTCATTCTGGAGAAGGGCTCCGAACATTTGCTTCACCGAGGCCGTCTGCATGTTCACCGTGGATTTCTCCTTGATGGCGAAGCAGGTGAAGAGGATGAAAACGACGAAGATGATTGCCACGATGAGGGCGAAATATTTGAAACCGGTGCGCTCAATTTCGCGTGCAGCCGCGCTGCCGCCGGCGATGGCCGAGCCGAGCCACTGGACGGCGAGCATCGTGACGACGGTGATGATGGCCGAGCCGACGCCGGCGCAGGAACGGGCGAGGGTCGTCAGATTCTCACGCTCGCGGCCGCCCTCGGTGAAGGCCGGGATCATCGACCAGTAGGGGATGTCCATCATCGTGTAGGTCACGCCCCAGAGGATGTAGGTGACGGCCGCGTAGGCCACGAGGCCCGCACCGTCAAGGGTGGGCGGGCAGGAAAACATGATAAAGAGGAGTACGGCATTTGTCAGCGTGCCGATGAAGAGCCAGGGGCGGAACTTGCCCCAGCGGGTGCGGGTCTTGGCCACCACGATGCCCATGACCGGGTCGTTAAACGCGTCAAATACGCGGGCCACCATGAGGATGATGCCCATCGCCACGGCGTTCACGCCCAGGACGTCCTGGAAATAGTAGAGGACGTAGCTTGCGGAAAGCATGTAGACCATGTCCTTCCCCACCGCGCCGACGCCGTAGGATAGCTTCTCAACGAAGGATAGTTTCTTTTTCTCGTTCATGTTCAGTCTCCCTTAGGATTCCAAAATAAATAAGTGGAACAACTTAAGCAGCCACCCGGTATTCTTTCCAGCACCTGTCAGAACCGTGTGGAC
>CADCQU010000197.1 GCA_902803635.1 uncultured Lachnospiraceae bacterium
AAAACAGGATACCGGAGCATCCGATACAAAGACACCATTAATAAGTTGACAATTAGTTTTGCTTGGATTGCCCACGTTGGGGACAGGTTAATTGCTCCACTGTGTGAAATTTAACACAATTTGACCGCACCAAAAGCTATCGGGAACAGGTCAGCCGTACCACTACCTAACGATTCTGTCGTTTCAACCTAACCTTAAAACATGAGTGTCGCCCCTCTATCCGGGAAGGAAGGGATGACAAGATGTACCCAAAAGAAAAGGCTCCATCCCCCTCGTGCGGGATGGGGCCTTCATTTGTTGAAAAAGACACACGGAGACATGAATATCTTACCAAAAGAAAAGACTCCATCCCCTTCGTGCGGGATGGAGCTTTTCTTTATGCCCTGAGCTTTTTCACCAAAGCGCTTTTTTGATAGAAGGCAATTCCGTAACAGCTTACGTCATAGTCATCAAGCCCTTTTGCGTATTCGTTGTCTACAATCTGCTTTAGGGCGGCCGCACAATCTTTCTCCATGTGTTCCTTGCTCACGGATTTTTTGGCCTCGATTACAAGGATTCGGCGGCGATCGTCATCCACCAGCTTGATGTCCGGGCGGCCGAGGCCATTTTCCTTGTTGCTCTCGACCTCATATCCTCGGCCGACAAATATGCCGGCAAGGAAGGCATGGTAATAATTTTCATGATAGTCCATGTAACTGATGGTCCGCCAGAGAAGCCTGGAGAGAACGGCGGAGGCATTTGCCTCGTCCCCGGCCCAGAGGGCCTCCATCAGGCTTTGCAGTTCATCGCTCTTAACGTGGTCGGAGAAATATTTGACCACCGTGTCCTGGAAAATGCTGGCAATCTCTGTGTTTGGGATTTTCAGACGGACAGGGTTGTCCTCCTCCTCGGGATCGGCCTTGGTGAGATACCCGGTCATGAGCAGGACGCTCCAAAGGTTGTCCTCCGTTTCGTGGAGCGAATCATAGGTAAGCTCGTCCGAGATTGTTTGTGTAATCGTCCCGCCGTTCAGCAGAGTCTCAAATTTCCCCTTGACGCGGAACTCCGTGCGTTCGATGAAATCCCGGATAATCCCGTTGCTGCTGGTGTTTTTCCAATAGTTTTTTGGCTTCGCGTTCTCACGTTTTATCAGCGCGGCCGCATAGCTGATCACATCCCAGGGACAATAAACCGCTTCCGCACCAAAAAGATAGCCATCGTACCATTCCCTGAACAATCCGGCTTTTTCCTTGCGTCCTGCCACCTCCAGCAGCTGCTCGACCTCTTCCTGTGTGAAGCCAAAATACTGCGCGAAGTCCTCGTCCAGGACCGAGTAGGATGCGAAGTTGTTAACTCCCGTGAAAATGCTCTCCTTGGCAATCTTGAGACATCCTGTTATAACGCCGAATTTCAGACAGTCATTTGACTTGAGGGCCGTGCTCATGATCCCCCGGATGACGGCGAGCATTTGCGGATAATAACGTTCGCCGGCCTCCTTCTCTTCATTTGCCTTCGCCAGAGGAACATCGTATTCGTCAATCAGTAAGATTACGGGTTTGCCGAAATGGGCATACAGCATGCGCGTGAGGAGGAGAAGGGAACTCTTGATATCCTGTTCCGTGGCCTCCTGCGCTTTGATCCGCAGGAAGGCCGCGCGGTCATCAACATCCGTCCGCTCGGAATTTGACAAATAGACGTGCTTCTTGCATAGATCCGCAAGGATGCTTTGCAGCATTCCATAGGCGCTGGCAAATGTCAGCCCCTCGGCATCTTTGAGCGTCACAAAGAGGACAGGGTATTGGTTCATCCATTCTCTGCAGAACGCTTCCCTTTGCATGATGGCAAGCCCTTGGAAAATGTCTTTGCTGTCCCGCCGTATGTCAAAGAAGCTCTCCATCATGCTCATCGTGAGCGTCTTGCCAAAACGACGCGGGCGCGTAAACAAGGTTACGGCATTTTCGGAATTGACCAGCTCATAGAGCAGCTCCGTCTTATCCACGTAATAGCAGCCCGTTTTCCGAAGAGGCTCGAAAAACTCCCCGCCAACT
>CADCQU010000198.1 GCA_902803635.1 uncultured Lachnospiraceae bacterium
CCCTCCTTCACGACCTTCTTCGGGATGTCCGCCGTCTCCGGGAAGAACTGGCCCAGCATGGTAAAGGTTTTCGCGTTGCCGACAAGCGTGAGCCCCGGGTAGAGAGCCGCCACCGTCGCAATCTGCGAACAGTGATCCGGCTCCATGTGCGTGATGACAAGGTAATCGAGGCTCCGGCCTTTCAGCACCTCCGCCAGATTCTCCAAATACTGGTCCGCGATGGTGATGTCCGCCGTGTCCAGAACCGCCGTCTTATCATCCAGAATCGCGTAACTGTTGTAGGACACGCCCCCGTAAAGCGGGAACAGGTTCTCGAAACGGGAAAGCCGGCGGTCGCTCCCGCCAATCCAAAGCGTATCCGCTGTCACCTTTTGTATGTTAATCATAAAAACCTCCGTTCAAAATAGCCAAATGCATCCCCTATATCTTACTATAAAATTCGTCATCTGTCACGAAAATGACCAAAATAATCAAGTATCCTCCCTGCAACAAGACATCTGATGAAGACTCACTTCTCCAGCGCCTTCACGGCCCCGCGCATCCTTCGGACGTCCTCATTTGTCACCCCAAGCGTACTGTAACGAGCCCGCTCGTAAATCTCATGCACCTCCTGCACGGAGGCATTTGCCGAGAAATCGGAATCCCTCACACCGGCCGTCATTTCCAGCTCCGAGGGGGTCTCGGAGGCATGGATGCGCTTCGCGCCCGGTTGCTTCTGGATAAATCGGAGATATAGCCTTCGGATTTTCGCCTCGGGTGTCCGGTCGAAAAAGCCGGGACTCTTTGGCGCCTCCCGCTCCCTCTCTTCCGTCTCCGCCGGGGGCACATAGACCACCACATCATTGTTCTCCTTGCGGGCCAGGCGGAACTCGCGAAGAAAGTTCTTGAAAAAGGACCAGACAAGCATCGAAAAAATAATAATCCCGATAACAGCAAGCAGCGCGAAGACCACGTTCCAGAAAGCTTCCAGGGCAGGATTGTTTTTCGGTTCCTCAAGATGAAGTTCCTCAATCAGTTCGGCAATGTTGCAGGTGGATGCCGGCGCGGAGCTATCCGGTGCAAGCTCCTCGGCCGGTAACTCCGGGATAAGCGAGAGTACCCACTGTATCACCCTCGCAATGAAATCCCGCATCCCGGCAAGGACCTCCGCTCCATGGTCAAAGAAGGCGATGATAGCAAGCACCACGATTGCCAAAAACGACATCCCCAGCATTTTCTGCCCATTGGAGCGACGAATCTTCTCATAGGGGACATTGTTGTATCCTTGCGCTTCAAAAAAGGAGCGCACAAGGCTCCTTCGATTGTAAAAAAGGAGGCAGAGAATAAGAAGAGCGGCCTCCACGAAGAAGGAGAGCAAACGAAGCTCCACACGTTCAAAGATAAAGCTCATGCAGTAGATACAGACAGGATAAATGACGAGCGGGATAACCGGATAGATGCGGCGCGTACCGACAATGCGGCTATTCACCGCCGTCAAGGTTGCCGCAAGACCGATCACAATTGTAAACAGGAGGGCAGAGATGTCTGGCCGGGAGCCATTTGCCCCCGGTATGAAAAAAACGACAAGCGCAAGAAGCCCCAAAAGGAGCCCCGCGAGCGCGAGGAAATAGGCCGCAAAAGCGAAGATACGCCTCTGGACGACCCGTAATCCCACGGCATAGGCCGTCATGAGAAGTCCCGCAACGATGACCTCCGCCCCAAATGGCCTTTCCGCAAGAAGCAGGACCGGCAGGGCAGTTCCAAGCAGGACGCAGTTGGTGAGGAGACGGATTAGGCCAAGACCATGGTCCTCCTCCGGAAGTTTTTCTGGAATCATGCTGCCTCCTTTCTCACGTTAACCTACACCTGCCGTGCCATACGGAAGAAGTTAACACAGGCGGGCATGGGAATGTCCGGCATATCCCTTTCCAGCGGAGCAAGCCAGAAAAGACCACCCTGTCGCTCAGCCAGCTGCGCGACGGCCTCGATCAACACTTCCCCCCTCGCCGAGGAGACAAGGAGATAGGTGACCGCGTTATCATTCTGCCGTTCCGCAATAACGCGAACCACCCCGTCAAAGTTCCGCACGGCTTTCTCGGTATCGATTCGGGCAAGTCCCTCCGCAATGGAGCGAAGATGTTCCTTGGAGCTTCCGGAAGCGACCGAAATTTCCCCCGTATAGGCCTCCTCCCCCGCGTCCTCCTTCGCCTCCGGCGCGAGAATATCCCTCCCGTTGGTCTTGAGCGAGACGGGAAGCTTCTTTTCAATGAGGAGGGCCGCCAGCGAATACGCAAGGCGGATTCCCTCCTCCGGAAGCTCCCGGTCGAAGCGGATGGCCGGTTGCTCCAGATTGAGCAGGATGCAAATCTCCTGCCCGGCCGTGTAATCCCGAAGATTCACCATCGGCCGGCCATAGCGGGCAGACGCCTTCTGGTTGATGGCCGACATCGGGTCCGTCGGAGCGTATTCCCGAATCCCGCGAAAAGTAAACACATCCGGATACAGGTATTTTTTCGACAGGACATCCCCCAGAAGATGCTCGAACGCCGCAGTGACATCCGGCGCATCCAGAAGTTTGGGAAAGACATAGAGCGAGGTGGCCTGTGGCAAGTATCTGATCTGCTGGCTGCTGGAGAGCAGTCCAGGCGCAAGGAGCGTGGTGCGAAGGATCTGGTAATACCCCCGCTGCATGCAAGCCACCTCAATGCGGCGTGTCAATTGCTCGCAGCCCCGGAGGCTGTAGTACTCCACGCAGTTGCTTCGATCCGTAACACTTGCATTTGCATTTCCCTGAATATGCAGGCCCCTTCCCAATTGGAACTGTACCTGCAAAAGATGAAGGGACAGGCGTTTGCGGTTGGTCACCACCTCCTCCAGGAAGGTGCTCTCCCCCTCCGTCACCGGGTGGTCGTCAAAGGTAAACCGCACGGTCAGGTTCCGATCCCAGAATTTCCGGAAAAGGAGCTGCTGAATAAGCACGATCAAGGCGATCCCTACCGGGATCCATACAATCATCAAGGCGTGGCCCTCCCTTAGATTTCCTTCCTCTCCTCCCCGACGAAATTCTCGGTCGGCACGGAGACCGTCAGCAGGATTTTCTCCACCAGTTCCTCGGAGCTGACACCGGCACCGAAGCGATGTGCAGGCACGAGGCGATGCGCAAGGACCGGCACCGCGATATCCTTGATATCCTCGGGCACAACAAATGAACGTCCTGCAAGGAAGGCCATCGCGCGGGCCGCCCGCATGAGCGCGAGGGAAGCGCGGGGGCTGGCTCCGGCGGCCAGCTCCGGAAGCGTACGGGTTGCCAGTACAAGGTCGGCAATATAGCCCAAAAGCTCCTCCGAGATGGCCACTTTCGCAGCTTCCATGCGAGCTGACAGGAAATCCTCCGCCGAAGCCACCGCCGAAAGCTCCTCCAGCACGTTGGAGGAAAGGAAGCGGCGAAGCACCTCCACCTCTCCCTCCCGATCCGGAAAGCCCACCGAAAGCTTCATCAAAAAGCGGTCGAGCTGCGCCTCGGGAAGCGGAAACGTCCCGCTGGTCTCCACCGGGTTCTGTGTCGCCAGAACGAAAAATGGCTCCGGGAGCGTCCGCGTCACGCCATCCGTCGTTACCTGCCGCTCCTCCATGCACTCCAGAAGGCCGGCCTGCGTCCTTGGTGTCGCACGGTTAATCTCGTCAGCCAGCAGGATCGACGTAAAGACCGGCCCGGGCTGGAAGACAAATTCCCCCCGGTTCTGCTGCCACACCGAAAGCCCCGTAATATCGGTGGGAAGAAGATCTGGCGTAAACTGAATCCTTCGGAAAGGAACATTTGCCGACTTTGCCAGGGATTTTGCAAGCATCGTCTTACCGCTGCCGGGGAGATCCTCCAAAAGAACGTGTCCCCCCGCCAGAAGGCTTACCAGCACCAGGCGAATTGGCCGTTCCTTGCCCACCAGAACGCGGGCAATATTTTCCTCCACCGCCAACATTTTCTCACGTATAGACATGTGCCCTTATGCCTCCTTCTGCAGAATTTTCCCGATATCGCCGTCCCAGATAATGCGTGGCTGGGTATGCGTTCCCGTGGCCTCGTGCATCGCGGAAAGCCGCCGCTGCATTTCCGTATTGTCATACCTGTCCGTATTGAGGAAAATGCCGTCGACGCCGCAGAGGGCGGCCACGCCCATATCAGAGAAAAAATCGTTGCCGATCATGACCGTACGGGACGGCAACAGGGAATGGCGGTGCATCAGAGCTGCAAGGAAGCTCGGATCCGGCTTTTTTACCTGTTGCTCCGAAGAAATAAAAATATCGTCAAAATACCAGTAAAGGCCAGCCTCCTCGATTTCCGGCACCGTAAAGATACTCTGTGCGTTGGAAAGGAGGTATACCCGTTTGCCGGCTTCTTTCAGTTCCCGAAGCGTGGCCTCCGTATGCGGATACGGGGCAAAACGCTGCCGCGAAGCCGTGCGGAAGAAGTTGGCGACCGCCGTCGTCCAAATCTCCCACCGCTCCTCGCTCCAGCTTTCCGTCCCCGCCGCGCCTTCCGACGAAAGACGGGCAGCCTCCGACCAGGGGTCCCTCCGGAAACCGCGAAGGGCCTCCGCTGCCGCCACCTCCCTTGTGAGCGTCATCGCGCGGCGTCCCGCAGCCGTCTCCTCCATCTTTCGGCCCCTGACATTTGCCGTGCCAAAGAAGGCCGCCGTCTGCCGCCCGCTCCGGCCATCGGAAACAGGCGCCGCAAGGATGGCCGTCCTCTTTTTGGGGGCCTCTTCCAGGAGCGCACGGAAAACGCGCCCCTGCTCCACCTCCGGGTACGTGCGCTGCGAAGCCTTGGCAAGCGCCTCCTCCTGCTGCTTTATCAGGCGGTTGTAAGCCTCGTGAATTTCCCTGCCGCTGTAAATGGCCCCGTAGCAGCCGTAAAACCCTGCCAGCTCCTCCCAGAGCCGGTCGTCGTACTCGTTGGTGTGGATATCCACCAGAGTCCCGTAAAAATCAAACACAAAATTATCATATGCCGCAAGCGCGCTCTTCATCCGGAACCTCCTCAATATATAAAAATATTACCGGCGGCAGCTTTGGGCATACCGCCGGCAGGTACATTTGTCAAACCTCAGGCTTTCTTGAACGTCATCTGTTCGTTTTCAATCTTGATGGTAATCATTCCATCGGAATACGTATAAGCAATCGATTCTCCGTCGGCTGTAAGCTTACCATCGCTCCAGGTAAGGTCCTCCGGATCATCTCCGGAGATGTACAGCGTCGCAGTTCCGTCCGAACGAAGCTCCAGGTAGGAATCATCCATCCCGAGGTCCTGCAGCATCTTTTGGGTGATCGTCGTTTTCTCCGACTTGACTTCCTCCAGCATATACTTGCCTACCTGGTCCTTCGGAACATCCGCCTCCTTCTTCCCGCCGCACGCCGTCATGGCCAGAAGCATTACGGCAAAAAGGAGAAGAACCGTCACCTTCCGCATTGTTTTTCCCATAACATCCTCCTTCTATAAAAATAAGAAGCTATACAAAGAAAGTATACCACATATCCACGAAACATGGAATTATTTTTATAAAAAATTGATATTCTCAGTCCGCCGTATCCGAGTCCAGCGTGACGAAGACATCAAAGTCCGGATAACGCGCGGCAATCTCCCTCCAGACATGGCGGTGCACCGCCTGGCGATCCGGCGCGTCAAAACCAACAACCATGTCAAAGGTAATTCTTCGATCCTCAAAATCGATGAAGACACCGTGTACCTGCTGTACATAATCATGGGCGAGCGCAATGCGGCTCAGCTCCGTACGCATTTGCGCGGCCCGGCCGCCTCCGACATTTCTCGAATATATGCCCACCGTCGTCAGCAGGAAGCCACATTTTTCGTAGACCTCCTTCTGAATTTGACGGGTAAGCTCGTCGATGCGATGGGCCGTCATTGTCTCCGGCACCTCGATGTGGATAGAACCCAGAGAATAGTCCGGTCCATAGTTGTGAATCAAAAGGTCATAAGCCCCCAAAACATCCGGCACCTGCCGCACCGTCGCACGGATGTTTTTCGAAAGCTCCGGATCCGGACGCTTCCCAAGGATGTCGCTCATGGTATCCATCAGCATCCCGAAACCGGACTTTATAATGATGAGGGAAATGACCGCTCCAAGAAAGGCCTCCAGACTAATACCGGTAAGGAGGAAAATGACAGCCGCGACAAGGGTCGCCGCCGAGATGATCGCGTCCATCAGGGCATCGGTACCGGAAGCGACCAGGGCATCCGCCCGCACCCGCTTCCCGGTTTTCTTGACATACGTGCCCAGGACAATCTTCGTCACTACCGCGATGCCGACAAGCACGAGCGTCAGGACTGAGTAGTCCGGCTCCTGTGGCTCAAAAATTTTCTTCACGGATTCCACGAGGGCCGTGACACCTGCATAGAGAATGATGACCGCGATTACCATCGTGGCGATATACTCGACCCTCCGGTAGCCCAGCGGATGGCTCTTATCCGGCGGCCGCGAGGCAATCTTCGCCCCCAGGATCGTGATCACCGAGGAGAGCGCGTCGGTGAGGTTGTTCACCGCATCGAGCACGATCGCGATCGAGCCTGAAAGCAAACCAACGGCCGCCTTCCCGGCCGACAAAACCAGATTGACCAGAATTCCAATCACGCTGGTCCGCACGATGACCCTCTCCCGGGCTTTCGCCGCCTCCTCCGCCTCGTTCCGCAGCCTCCAGGAATCCTGCTCCGTCGTCGTAGCTTTTTCCTTCGTCTTCTCTCCCATGCGCATCCCCCTTTTTGGCAAATGCCCTGAACATGAAATTTTCTTCTATAACTATATCACAATATAGTCTATAAGAAAATGCAAATCATCAGCGAAGACAAAAAGATGGCGCTGCCCCGTTACAGTTCAGGAAGCTGAACTGTAATACGCAGGCCTTGCCCAACCCGCCAACCTTTTTATTTTTTTCATAGCGCGTTCCGAAAAAATATGGTATAGTAGCATTTTGAGTAACTTTTTAAATAATTGGAAGAGCGCTTGGAGGCATTTGCCGCAGGCAAGCTGGGACGACGTGTAAAGAGAAGGAAGGAAAACCATGTTATTTAAGAAATTTGACCGCAATGCCCCCTGCTGGTGCGGGAGCGGGCGAAAGTACAAAACCTGCCACGCTGCATTTGACGATAAAATTTTATCCTATGCCCGCGCCGGGCACACCGTACCCACGCGAGACCTCATCAAATCCGAAAAAGACATCGAGGGTATCAAGGAAAGCGCGAAGATCAACATGGCCGTCCTCGACGAGGTGGGCGACAAGATCCACGCCGGCATGTCCACGGAAGAAATCAATGATATCGTGAACGACGTGACGCACAAGATGGGCGGCATTCCGGCCGACCTTGGCTATGAAGGTTTCCCGAAGAGCGTCTGCACCTCGGTCAATGACGAGGTTTGCCACGGAATCCCCTCGCGGGACGTCATCCTAAAGGACGGCGACATCATCAATGTGGACTGCTCCACGATCCTGAACGGCTATTTCTCGGATTCCTCCCGCATGTTCCTCATCGGCGATGTCTCCCCGGAGAAGCGACGACTCGTCGAGGTCACCCGCGAGTGCATGCTGGCCGGTCTGGAAAAGGTCATTCCCTGGACCTTCCTCGGCGACATGGGCAGCGCGGTCCATCACCACGCCATGAAAAATGGCTACTCCGTCGTGCGTGAAATTGGCGGCCACGGCTGCGGGAACGCCTTCCACGAGGAGCCCTGGGTCAGCTACGTCTCCAAGCCCGGCACGGAAATGCTCATGGTGCCCGGCATGGTCTTCACCATCGAGCCCATGATCAACATGGGCGGTGCCCGCATTTTTACGGACGAGGAGAACGGCTGGACCATCTACACGGCGGACGGCAAACCCTCCGCCCAGTGGGAGATCGAGGTTCTCGTCACCGAGACCGGCCACGAGGTCCTGTGCTGGTAATGCTCTCTTCGAAAAATAACTGTTAGAAAGGAAGCTTTCTATGTTTGAAATCATGTCCGCCGACGAGGCCGCGACTCGCATCCACGACGGAGACTGCATCTGTGTTAACTCCTTTGTCGGCATTGAAAATCCAGTAGAACTCCACGAGGCCATCCACCGCCGTTTCCTGTCGGAGGGTTCTCCGAAAAACCTGACCATTGTCTCCAGCGCGGGCTTTGGCGTCTTTGACGAAAATCGTTCCGCGGAAGGCTATATCCGCGACGGCGCGGTCTCTCGCATCATTTGTGGACATTTCGGCGCGATGCTCAGCACCAAGCGACTCATTTTAGAAGACCGTTTTGAGGCCTACAATCTGCCCTTGGGATGCATTTCCCACGCTATCCGTGCACAGGCAAGCGGCGTCCCCGGGGCGCTCTCCAAGGTCGGCCTCGACATCTTCGTCGACCCCAGACAGGAGGGCCCCGGCATCAACCATCTCTCCACGTCCACGGAGTTTGTCAAGAACGTCGAGGTGGACGGCGAGGAGTTCCTGTACTACAAGCTCCCGAAGCTCACCGTGGCTCTTATCAAGGGCACGGCGGCCGACCACAGAGGCAATATATCCTTTGACGATATGTTTATGTCCGGAGACGCACTCTCCATTTGTCAGGCAGTGCGGGCAAATGGCGGCAAAGTGATTGTGCAGGTGGACCGCCTAGTGGCGACGCCGGCCCGTCCGCGTAACACCATCATCCCCGGCTGCCTCGTGGATATCATCGTCGTCACCGAGCCGGAGGAGCGGCCGGTCGCCTACCGTGCCCTCACCGGCGGCTTCGAAATCCCCTATGAGGAGTGGAAATCCTGGTACGAGATGATTGACGCCCTGAGCACAACCCGTCCGCAGTCGAACCCGGTTTTCAACATTATCGGAAAGCGGGCCTCCCGGGAGCTCCACGAGGATGATATTGTCAATATCGGTATCGGCATCCCGGAGACCGTCACAAAATACGCGCGGAAGAGCGGGATGCTCGCCAAGATCACGATGACCGTCGAGTCCGGCGGTATCGGCGGTTTCCCGGCCTCCGGAAAGGTCTTCGGCGCGATGATCGGGGCGGCCTCCGTCTACGACATGGCAAACCAGTTCGACCTCTATAACAACGGCGGCCTCGATATTTGCTTTATGGGTGCCTTCGAGGTCGACCGCTATGGCAATGTCAATGCACATAAATCTCCGTCCATGTATCCTGGAATCGGCGGTTTTGCCAACATCACCGCCAAGACGCCCACCGTGGTCTTCTGCCTTACCTTCAACACGAAGGGCCTCTCCGCCTCGCGGAAGGGCGATGTGGTCACCATCCTTGAAAATGGGGCAATCCCGAAGTTCGTGGAGAAGGTGGGGAGCATCAGCTTCTCCGCCAAGCGCGCGCGGGAAAATGGCCAGCGCGTACTCTACATCACCGAGCGCTGCGTCTTTGGCCTTGGTAAAAATGGGCTGAAGCTCCTCGAGATCTACCCTGGCATCGATAGGCAGAGGGACATCCTCGACCTCCTGCCCTTCCCGGTGGAGGAATAAAAAAATTTTCTCCTTGCCCCTTCCCTCTTCTGGTGCTATAATACGAACAAACAGGGGAGCTTGTGTAGCAGGCTGAGAGGAAGCAAAAGCTTCGACCCTTTACCTGATTCGGGTAATGCCGACGTAGGGAGAGGATATGGATGATTTTGGAGAGCTTTCCTGTTTTTGGAGTGCTCTCTTTTTTTGCTGCTTTTTGGCGAGGCAGCCACAGGAACTTTTTGTTGGCTGCTTTTGTTGCTACAGAGGTAAACAAATGCATGGTTTATGCTTGCTGATTTCGGGCGGGGATTTTTCTCCCCTTCCCAAGGAACTGTACGAGGCGGACTACGTGATTGCCTGCGACAAGGGCTGGCAGTACGCCGAAAGGCTTGGACTGTCCCCGGATCTTATCCTCGGCGACTTCGACTCCGTGCCTCCCCCCATGACCTCCGTCCCTGTGGAGCACTTCCCCACGCGAAAGGACGACACCGACACGATGCTGGCCGCGCGCCGGGCGCTGGCGATGGGCTACCGGGACATCGCAGTCGCCTGCGCTTTCGGCGGACGTTTCGACCATGCTCTGGCAAACCTCCAGACAGCCGCCTTTTTAGCCTCCCATGGGGCGAGGACGAGATTGGTCGGGACGGACACTGACGCGCTCGCGTTTGCCGGGGCCAACGCTGACGCGCTCGCATTTGATAGGACGGACATCGACGTACGCACATTTGCCGGGGCCAACACTGACGCGCCCGCATTTGTCAGGACGGAGCGGTTCCCAAGACGGGACGGCTGGTCCCTCTCCGTATTCGCGCTCTCGGACATTTGCCAGGGCGTCTCCATCCGCGGCACGGAGTATGTGTGCACGGACGAGACCCTGACAAACACTTTCCCGATCGGCATCAGCAACGCCTGGGCCTCCGAGGAGGCGGAAATCTCCGTAAGGAGCGGAATTCTACTGGTTATGCATTCAAAATTGCAGAAAGGAGAACATATATGATTGATTTTGAACGCATTTTGTCAAATGTCCGCGAAAGGACACCTCTGGTGCACAACATCACCAACTATGTCACGGTCAACGACTGTGCCAACATCCTTCTGGCCTGCGGCGGTTCGCCCATCATGTCCGATGACGCCGCCGAGGTGGAGGACATCACATCCATCTGCGGCGGTCTGAACATCAACATCGGCACACTGAACCAGAACACCATCCCGTCCATGTTCCTGGCCGGGAAACGCGCCAACGCACTGAGCCACCCGGTGCTGCTCGACCCCGTCGGCGCCGGCGCCTCGAAGCTGCGCACCGAGACGGCCGCAAAGCTCCTTGAAGAGGTGAAATTTGCCGTGATCCGGGGCAATATCTCCGAGATCAAGGCCCTTGCCCAGGGTACTAACAGCACGAAGGGCGTAGACGCAAGCGAGGAGGATGCGGCAAATGCCTCTAACCTCGACAGTGTCGTTGCCTTTGCCAGAGCCCTCTCCGAGAAAACCGGCGCGATCATCGCCATCACCGGGGCCACGGACATCATCGTGGACAAGGCAAATGCCTGCACGATCACCAACGGACATCCGATGATGAGCAAGATCACCGGCACCGGCTGCATGCTCTCGGCCATGACGACCGCCTTTGTGACAGCAAATCCGGAGCAGCCCTTCGAGGCCGTCTGCACCGCCGTCATCGCCATGGGGCTTTGCGGGGAGCTTGCGCAGCGGCGGCTCACGGAGCTCGATGGAAACAGCAGCTACCGGAACTATATCATTGACGCGGTCTATCGTCTGACTGCGGAGCAGCTCGTGGAAGGTGCAAAATATGAGATGCGATAAAAAATGGATGCCGCTCTATGCGGTCACCGACCGGGCCTGGCTGCATGGACGGACGCTCGCGGAGGTGGTGGAAGCCGCCCTCAAGGGGGGCGTGACCTGTATGCAGCTCCGGGAAAAGGAGCTTTCACACGAAGAATTCCTTCGGGAGGCCATCGCCCTCCGGGAGCTTTGCCGGAAGTATAACGTTCCGCTCATCATCAATGACAACGTGGACGTCGCTCTGGAAAGTCATGCAGACGGGGTTCATATCGGGCAGCATGACGCTCCCTGTGCAGAAGTGCGGCGGCGGATTGGCCCCGAAATGCTGCTCGGAGTCTCGGCGCAGACGGTGGAGCAGGCCATTCAGGCAGAAAAAGACGGGGCGGATTACCTCGGCGTCGGGGCCGTTTTCTCGACCGGTACCAAGCTCGATGCGGACGACGTCAGCCGGGAGACCCTCAGGGCCATCTGCGAGGCGGTTTCCATCCCCGTCGTCGCCATCGGCGGCATCAAAAAGGAAAACATAGGCGGCCTTTCCGGCACCGGAATCGACGGTGTCGCCGTTGTCAGCGCGATTTTCGCGGCAGCGGATTCCGAGGCCGCCTCGAAGGAACTACTGGAAACCGTCCAGAAGGAGCTGGGCGTATGATTCGCGGCGCGATCTTCGACTTCGACGGAACCCTGGTGGACTCCAACCCCTACTGGGACATGGCCCCGGTCGCGTGGCTCGCCTCGCTTGGAAAAGAAGCCCAGCCGGACCTCGGGGCGAAGCTATTTGCCATGACCGTGCCAGAAGCGTCAGCATACTTAATCTCCACCTACCACCTTACGCAAACTCCGGAGGAAATCAAGCACGGGATTAACGCGGCGATGCAAAGCTATTACCTGACGGACGTTCCACTAAAGCCTGGAGTCACCAGGCTATTGCAGGCCTTCCGGGAACGAAACATCCCCTGTGCCATCGCGAGCGTGACGGACGAGCCTTTGGTTACGGAGGTGCTGCAAAAATTCGGGCTTTTGTCCTGTTTTTCCGCCATCGTCTCCACGGACATGGTGGGCGTTGGAAAAAACAAGCCGGACATTTATTTTCGCGCGGCAGAGCTTTTAGGAAGCTCCCCTGCGGAAACCCTGGTTTTCGAGGACGCTTTCCACGCGCTCTC
>CADCQU010000199.1 GCA_902803635.1 uncultured Lachnospiraceae bacterium
AATTATACCAAAAAAAGGAGAACGCTTCCATGGCTTTACGCCTGAAAGCGTTCTCTTTTTTTGGGGGACTTTTTTCACAGCCCCTTTAAAATTTCCACTTTTTGTGTACCTGATTTTCTCTTGGAAATCTGGTACGATGGTTGCGGATGGAATTCCAATGGATGTGAGAAATGCTTGTGAGCGGGTTGCTGAACTGCTGCATGGCGTTCAAGTACAATTGCACCATTTTTGTTGGAATTCCGTGGGTGTTTGTATCCGCAGAAATCTTTTCAAAAAAGGAGGAAAATGTATGAGCGGAAAGTTGCAGGAGATGACGGAGCAGTGGATGCGCATGGGGCGGCAGACACGGGAACAGTGGGCGGCGGCCGAGGAGTTCTATGAGAGGGAGCTTCTGCATCTGGTTGCGGAGGATTATGTTCGGCGGAACAAGGAGAAGGTTTTTGAGGACGTGGAGTACCTGGTGATGTCGGTGGGGACGTCGATTGAGCCGCTGGTGCTCAACATCAGCCTTTTCCAGCCGAAGAAGGTGCTGTTCCTCTGCACGACGCGGACGGAGGTACTTCTCGACAAGATTGTCGAGCACTGTGCGCTCAGCCCCAGCACGTTCAAGAAGGAGATCGTGGACAGCACGAAGCCGACGGACATTTACCGGGAAATCAAGAACGGATACCTCGCATGAGGGAAGCCGGAGAAGATTTACATCGATTTCACGGGTGGGACGAAGGCGATGTCGGCGGCAGCAGCCCTTGCGGGCGCGATGATCCGCGTGGAGCTTGTCTACGTCGGGACGACGAACTATCTGACAGGGATGCGGAAGCCCGAGCCGGGGACGGAGACGCTGTATTTCATCGACAACCCGGTCACGGTGTTCGGCGACCTTGAAATCGAGAAGGCGATGGCATTTTTCGACGAGGGGAATTACACGGGCGCGAAGGAGAAGCTCGCAGTGCTGCGCAAGGAAGTACCAGAACCGGACATTCGTCAGTAGCTCGAATTTGCCGAGAGCCTGGCAAATGCCTACGAGGCTTGGGATTCGCTGGATTTCGTTGCGGCTGAGGCGAAAATGTCCGAGTTAAATACCGCGCTTCGGCGGGACGCACGTACCCATGAAAACTTCCTTCTTATGGACTTCCGGACGCATTTGTCAGAGCAAGGCAGGATTCTGGGACATCTCCGGACAATTCCGGAAAAGACCCATGAGGGGCGGCAAATGGAGATTCTGAAGGACGGAAGCCTTATGGCGGAGCTTATTTTCACGATGTGGCAGAACGCCTCGATTCGTGAACGGCAGGCGAAGTACGATATGGCATCGCTCCTTCTCTACCGCGTGCTGGAGATGATCATGCAGAAACGGTTGGCGGACTACAATTTATATGCATCTCAGGTACACTATGAGGAGCTTGATATGAGCAAGGTGAAGGACGTGACGGTGCATTCCCGCGAAGACCTCTGCCGCAACATGAACGAGGCGCGAAGGGGCGTGTTCCGGACGACGAGGGACCGTGATCTGCCGGATCCGGTGAGTCTTCTTGATGGGTATATGCTGCTATTTGCGTTGGGGGACGAAATTAGCCAGTCCGCTTCGGAGCATCGGCCCTATGATTTCCTGAAACGCCTTCGCTCGATGGTGTATTTGCGGAACAATAGCATTTTCGCGCACGGGCTGGGGCCGGTCGGGCAGGAGGACTATGAAAAGTTCCGGACATTTGTCTTGGAAGTGCTAACCAAACACTGCCGGTTGGAGGAAATCCAAATTGTGGACTACCAGAACCGGATCCGCTGGATTGCGCCCAGGGAATCCAGATATTTCGCAAATCTCGTGAAAGCTTCGGGAGCACCGCTATGAGTGCCTTCCGGTGAAAACGGTTACCCTGTACAAGGGAGAGAAGGCGAGGGATATCGCGCTTTACTCTATGCGCGACAAGGTGGTGCAACAGTCTATGGCAAATGAGCTGACGAAAATCTTTGATCCCCTGCTCTCAAAGGCTGCATTTGCCTATCGGCCGAACAAATCCGCACTGGATGCAGTAGGGGTGATAGAGGCAAATGTGAAGAGCGGGCGGTTTTCGCATTTTCTGGAGGATAGAGATTTGATGCGTTTTCCGCAGAAAACTTTCCACTTTTTGTGTCCTTGTGCCATGTTTTCTGATGAGATACAATAAACGGGCAGTGAGGACGGCACCTTGAAAACTGAAGATAGAGTGTCTCTGGAGTAGAGGTGCTCGGTGGATCTTGTGAAAGCTGGTCCGAAGGAGAAGTGCCAGTGTGGGAAAGGAGGGGAAGCACTGGCGCGGAAGAAGGCTACGCAGGATGGAGGCGCGGTGTCGTCGGAATGAAAAGGAGGGGGCATTAAATGAACGCGACATTTGTTGAAACGGAAAGCTATCAGGGAAGCCAGCAGATCAGCCTGGATGCTCGTTTTCTCAAGCAGAGGAAGCTGTTCCTGCTTGGGGAAATCAACGAGGACTCCACGATGGAACTGATAAAAAAGCTTCTGTACCTGGAGAACGAGCCGTCTGACGAGCCGATCAAGCTCTATATCAACAGCCCTGGCGGAGAAATCCGGAACGGCCTCTTGCTCTATGATGTGCTGCATGCCATGACGAAGACAGTCGACATCTATTGCATGGGGATGGCAGCGAGTATGGCTGCGGTGCTTCTGGCCTCCGGCAGGAAGGGGCATCGGCATATCCTGCCGCACTCAAGTACAATGATCCATGAACCGCTCCTTGCGAGAGGGGGTGGAGGCTCGGCCACGTCCATCGCCCGCCTGTCGGAGTCCATCATGGAGACAAAGCGCATGGTCAACGAGCTTCTTGCAAGGCACGTCGGAAAGACGCTAGAGGAAATCGACAAGGCCACTTCGTTTGACAATTACATGAGCGCCGAGGAGAGCGTGGCGTTCGGCATCTGCGATGACATCACAACGGCGGTCTTTTAAGTTCGACTTTCCCCGCAAACATTTTGATGTGTGGAAGCAAACGCACAAATCGAAATGTTTGCGGGGAGGGCGGGCGTAGACAAAAAGGCTTTGGTTAGAAAAGGAGGGCTACTATGAACATCGAGAAGATTCAGGAAAACTCTATGATCCTTGCGCGGAATCAATACTTCGACATGGACTGCTACAAGACGCAGATGAATAACAACGTGCTGGTGGTCGGCACGTCCGGTGCGGGGAAGACCCGCAGCATCGTGTCTCCGAACATCCTGCAGGCGACCGGGAGCTACATTGTCGTGGACCCGAAGGGGAACCTGTACGGGAAGTACAACAGGTACCTTCGGTCGAAGGGGTATGATGTCCGCAAGCTCAATTTTGCGGATCCCGGAGATCCGCAGTCCTGCTCGTACAATTTCTTTAAGTACATTAGGAGTGAGCAGGATGTTCTGAAGATTGCCCATATGCTGGTCAAAGCTGACAAGAGCAGCCAGGAGTACTCGTACAAGATCGATCCGTTCTGGGATGAGAGCTCCGAGCTTTTACTGGTTTCCCTGATTGGATACTTGCATAAGCACGCGCATTTCAGGAACCGCACATTGCAGGATATTCTGCGCCTGGTGCAGCTTTGCAGTGTGCAGGAGGGATACATCGATCAGAGGGTCCCGCTTGACTACATCTTTGAAGATATCGGGAGAATCAATCCGGACGATTTTGCCGTTCGCTCGTATAAGCGGTTTCGTCAGGCGGAGAATCGGACGCTGCAGAACATTTTAATCTCGCTTTCCGCCAAGCTGGCTTCCTTCGATACGAAGGAAATTCGGAAGCTACTTGAGAAGAACACTGTCCCCATCTCGGAAATGGGGAAGCAGAAGATGGCGCTTTTCGTGGTCGTTTCGGACACGGATCGCTGTATGGATACGATAGTGAACCTCTTCTTCACCCAGGCCATGAATGAGCTATGCCGGGTTGCAGACAGTCTTCCTGAGCAGAAGCTTCCGGTCGATGTCAGGTTTATCCTGGACGACTTCGCGACAAATGTCTGCATCGGAGAGTTTCCGAGAATGATTGCGTCAATCCGGTCGCGCGGCATCTCCACGATGCTGATGATTCAGGCGGAGTCCCAGCTCACGCACGCGTACGGTGAGGACGGACGCACCATCATTGGCAACTGCGACACGTACGTGTACCTGGGAGGCAACGACATAGGTACGGCAAGGAACGTCGCGGAGCGCGCAAATGTCCCGTACTATGAAATCCTGAATATGCCGTTGGGAACGAACTGGATCTTTCGCAGAGGCCAGCGTCCCGTCCACGCCTCCAATTTTTCCCTGGACGAATTCGCCAGGGAAAAGATGAAGCAGCTCGTGCCGGCTTTTCAAGAGAAGGGAAAAGCAATGGCCGGTTAATTGACAAAGATCAGCCCGTGCAGGAACGCGCTCTTTCCTGCACGGGTGGTTTCGGGTTCAATTATGGATAGAAAAAACTTGTTGTCCGTATCCGTAAAGAGTACTAATATAATAGGAAGAAACCCATTCCCGTAGAATTGGCGTGTACGCAAGAGGAGAGGTGGAAGGATGCAGGATAAGCAAAAAAAGAGGCTGTCGAGAGAAGAAATCATGCAAATGGCGCAAGCGGCTGTTCATGATGGTAAACACGGGAACCATGCTGCATTTGCCAATGCGTTCCTGTCACTCATATGTACTCGGAAAAAACTGTTTGAAGAAAAAATCCTTTCCCTGTTTTCAGGACCATCTCCGGAGGCGGAAGGGCGGCGGGCGGTGCTGTCAAGAGACAAAGATTTGCAAATTATGAAGCCGGAGACTTGGCGGGATGAGAAGGTTTCCTACGATACGGCACCGCCGAAAGGTTTCTACTCGAAAAAATATGTTACGGAAGTCCTGAGAGGAGATACAAGGCATTCCCGTGAACTGCTTCTTCAGCTTTCAATCTGTATGGGCCTGTCCGTGGAGGAAGCCAATGACTTTCTTCTATCTGATGGGGAACCCATGCTGTATATCCTCCGTCCAGGCGATGCCGTGACCATGTTCTACCTCCAGAAGTTCCGCGAGGAGGAGAAGAACGGGTGCAGGCATTTGCCAAGTGAGAAGCTTAGAATCGTGAAGGCTTCGCTGAACCGGATTCTTTCGTTGCGGGACGGTGCGGGGGGAGAAGTACGGGACAGTCTGGGATTTCCAAAGAAACTGAGCCTTTCCATTGCTAAAGAGATGGAGGAGCTAAAAAAGCAGTACGAGAACCGTGAGGACATTCGGAACGCAATCGATGACAAGGGGGACTTTGGGAGTACCACGTACTACCCCACGCGGCTCTTTCAGGAATTGCTGCTGCCGGAAAAGACATTTTCAGAATTCATGGATTTCGGGAAAATGGAAGATGGGAAGCTGATATTTGCCGAGAAATGCTATGGCTTCCTTCGAAAGTCGCTACAGTACGTGGAGGCCGCAGATCGATATGCGAAATATCAGCGACCCTCGATGGAAAAGCTCGTCATACAGAGGGACTTTTCCCTTTCTGAGAACCAGAGGAAGGCATCTCCAACCAGGGAGAAGACATTGAACGGCAAAATCCGGGAAGTGGACAGAATCATGTCCATGCGCTTGAATGGAGAGGGAGTTGAGCTTCCCCAAAAAGACACTGGGAGCTGGAGCACGACGGTGCACCTTCTAAATGGCAGAGAGATAAAAATCACGATGGGCGATGTAAAGAAAAATATTTACTTGTTTGAGCAAATGCCCAAAACTGTCCTTATGCAGTACGCAGTGGCTACGGGAAATGAGGAGGATCTGGGGGAATACCTTCGGCTTTCCGGGTATTGGACGGTGGACTGGACCCGTTGGGTTGAGATGGGCGGGGAATGTCCGGACCCGCATGCTGTTCTTGACCGTACGGACTACCTGTACCTATATGCATTCGCCTGCCGCCGGCAGTATCTGGATGCCTGGAAGGAAGAGGCAAGAAAACAGGGGCGATTCGAGAAGTCTACCATCATGGCGGAATTGCGCCGGGAATTCCCGATGGCGGTGCTCTTGCTCTTGGTTGAAGACGCTATTCTGCGGGAATTTGTCAATCAAAAGGAGAGAACTGCGGAGGAAAGGTCGAAGTTCGCCAGGGAGACGCTCATCTTCCTGCGCGACGGGGAAATTCGATAGAGGAGTAGAAGTGAGGGCTTAGGTGATTGCGAAACGACCCAACTAGTGACTGACAGCAAGGAAAAAAGTTAGAAAATTTGTTATTCTGGGATTAACAGCCTCGG
>CADCQU010000200.1 GCA_902803635.1 uncultured Lachnospiraceae bacterium
TAGTCCTTTAGGGCAAGTACGAGGGACCGCATGAATAAAAGTAACTACAGTTCAGCATTGTCTTATTGCCAAAAATATTATAGAATTTAAGAGGTCTTACAGCTGGCGCCAGAGGCTTGCATTGTATTTGAGGATTCCTTGTCCGGAATCGAAGCAGCTAGGAATGCTGCCGTGAGGGATGTTGTGCGAGTGGATTCCATGAGGCAGGCAAATCCGAGTGTTCTTGCGGATGAAGTGACCGGTTCTTACTGCAACGCGCAGGAAATTATGAAGAAGTTTGGTGCGGATTGGCCTTCATGCCGGCTCTGAAACTTTTAGCAGCCCTGTTATCCGCGATGAGGATGACCCCGAGTTGAACGAGGAGGTGGGAGCATGAGCGTTTCCAT
The DNA here is from genome assembly GCA_902803635.1 of uncultured Lachnospiraceae bacterium. Lineage (GTDB taxonomy): Bacteria > Bacillota > Clostridia > Lachnospirales > Lachnospiraceae > Chordicoccus. The sequence goes on from CADCQU010000200.1 coordinate 387, forward strand.
GATTTTATTGGTGATTGGCATCGGGCTGTTTGTTGGCGGGTGCCTGTTCCTTTGGGTTGTCCGGTCCTATGGCCGGGATTTGGAGGAGAACAAGACGAACTGCATTTGCAAAACCAGGGCCGTCATCGTGGATGTTATCCATGAGTGCTCAGGTCCGGCCGATGATCGCAGTGAAACCTGGGCGCCGGTCTATGAATTCGAGACAAATGAAGGGCTGCGGGTGCGTACCCAGTGCGTTCTGCCAAGCTCCGACCTTTACGATCTGCGGCAGGGCATGGAGGTTGACCTGTTCTATGATCCGAAAAATCCAACGGAGATATACGTACCGGTGGAGGAGGAGAAGAATGCCGGCACCCTGAAGGCTTTTCGCTATGTCTACATAGGCTTTCTCGCCGGAGGCGCTTTGTTTTTGATTCTTGGAGCCGTCTTGTTTTTTGCACTGAAAATGTAGGCGGAGCCGTATGCCTGCCGGCTTGTTTGGCAGTAATCCACCAATAATCTTTTCGTTTTCTGTTGCCCAAATGCGGAATTATCGGTATAATTTAGGGAGTATGTTTTGGAAAGGTAGGAGCATTTATGCTGGAATTACGGAATATCTCGTTTGCTGTAAATGCGGACGAGACGGATAAAGAGATTATTCAGGACATCTCCCTGACGATCCCGCAGGACAAGATGATCGTGATTACCGGTCCAAATGGCGGGGGCAAATCCACGCTGGCGCGGCTGATCGCGGGGATTGAGAAGCCGACGTCCGGGAGGATTTTCTTTGACGGGGAGGACATTACGGAGCTTTCCATCACGGAGCGGGCGAAGAAGGGGATTGCCTTTGCCTTCCAACAGCCCGTCCGCTTCAAGGGAATCCAGGTATTTGACCTCATCCGCATCGCGACGGGGCGGAAGCTTTCCGTGTCGGATGCCTGCAAGTACCTTGCGGAGGTGGGGCTTTGCGCGCGCGACTATATTAACCGCGAGGTGAACGCGAGCCTCTCCGGCGGCGAGCTGAAGCGCATCGAGATCGCGACCGTGCTGGCCCGGAGTTCGAAGCTCTCGGTATTTGATGAGCCGGAGGCGGGCATCGATCTTTGGAGCTTCCAGAACCTGATTGAGGTGTTCCGCGGAATGCGCAAAAACATCGCCGGAAGCTCCATCCTCATCATTTCCCACCAGGAGAGGATTTTGGACATTGCGGACGAGATCATTGTCCTCAAAAATGGCCGGCTCGTGCGGCAGGGTTCGAAGGATGACGTGCTTCCTGAGCTTTTGGGGACCGCCGACGCGGTGCCGGAATGCCGGGTGGGCGGCGTGCAGAAAGGCGGTGCGGCAAATGATTAAGCTGGATGAGATGCAAATGCGGTTGCTGGAGGAGGTTGCGGATCTCCACAAGGTGCCGGAGGGGGCGTTCAACATTCGCTCGGACGGCAAATCCATCGGACGCGCGTCGACGGAGAATATTGAGATTGTTCCCCGCGAGGACGGACAGGGGCTTACGATTCACATCAGGCCGGGGACGAAGAATGAGAGCGTCCACATCCCGGTGGTGATGATGAAGAGCGGCCTCAAGGAGCTGGTCTATAATGATTTTTATATCGGCGAGGGTGCGGACGTGGTTATCGTGGCGGGCTGCGGCATTGACAACTGCGGGACGCAGGATTCCGAGCACGACGGCATCCACCGCTTTTACGTGGGGAAGAACGCGAAGATTAAATATGTAGAAAAGCATTACGGCTCCGGAACCGGCAGCGGCAAGCGCATCCTGAACCCGGGTACCGAGGTGTACCAGGAGGAGGGGAGCACCGTCGAGATGGAGATGGTGCAGATCAAGGGCGTGGACGACACGAACCGCGTGACCACGGCAAAGCTCGCCGCCGGCGCGAAGCTGGTGGTGCGGGAACGCCTCATGACCCACGGACAGCAGAATGCCGTCAGCACCTACGTGGTCAGCATGGACGGCGAGGGTTCGAGCGCGGACGTCGTCTCCCGCTCGGTGGCCCGCGACAACTCGTACCAGAAATTTGACGCGAAGCTGGTGGGAAATGCGGCCTGCAGCGGGCATACGGAGTGCGACTCGATCATCATGGACCATGGCCGGATCCTCGCGGTCCCGGGCCTTGAGGCAAATGACCTCGATGCGGCGCTCGTGCATGAGGCGGCCATCGGGAAGATTGCCGGCGACCAGATTATCAAGCTCATGACCCTCGGACTCACCGAGGCCGAGGCCGAGGAGCAGATTATTAATGGGTTCCTGAAATAAGAGGAGCTGTTACAGTTTGGGTAGCCCTGTGAAAAAGGCTATTTTGTTTCATGAAGACATTGTCATCCTGAGCGAAGCGAAGGATCCCGTAAGGTTTTTCGCAAAGCTTACGGGATTCTTCGTCGCTTCGCTCCTCAGAATGACAGAAAGTCGGGGGGACAGCTGAATTGTAACGAGAGGCTTCCTGTATTGAAATATAAATCAGGCAGGTGGAAGAGTTCGCCCTCTTCCACCTGCCTGATTTTTTCAGCCTTCCTGCTCATCCTGCTGAAGCACCGTGAAGGTGCGGCCGTGGGAGGCGATGAGGCCTTCGTCATTCATTTTCCGGATCTCGCGCATGAGGGCGCAGCGGTCGACGCAGAGGTATTCGGCGAGGGCGGCTAGGCTTAGGGGGATCGTGATGTCCTCCATTTCGGCGGCGTTCTGCGGCTGGAAGGCGAGATAAGCCATAAGCTTTTCCCGTAGGGTGCGGCGGCTTAAAATGTTCATCCGCACGGACTGGTCGCGGGAATGGCTCATGGACATGAGGACGAGGTCCTTCATGACCTCCTGGTGCCGCTCGCAGCCGCCGCTGCAGCCGCCGAGCACCTTCGCCATATTGATGAAGCGAACCGTGCAGTCCGTGTCGGCGATGACATAGCCCGTCAGGTTCTTCGGGAGGGACGTGAAATACTCGCTGAAGCTTCCCCCCTCCTGGAGGTATTCGAGGACCATGTCGGAGCCGGACTCGTCCACGGCGGAGATATGCGCCCGCCCTTTGAGGAGCGTGCCGCAGCGGCCCGTATTTTCCGCCATGGAGAGGATGACTTCCCCCTTGGAAAAGCGCATCTTATAGTCATAATCGCATTTTTTCTTGTCAAATGAAATCGTTGGTCTGGGCATGATGGGTATCCTTTTTTTTTGCTAAATCTTTATGCGCAATTTACGCACCACCAAGAAATATAATCCTGAAGCGTATACAGAAAAGCGTCCACAGGACGTTTTTCTGCATGGTGAGGCAACGATATCCCCTAACTTAATCGTCTCTGGCGATGGGGATTCCAGAGTGAAAAATTGTGAATTATCAACAAAAAAGACGTATTGGTTAGCATATGCAAACTACCATTTGCCTAAAAAATCGAAACACAAATGTAAAAATTCTATTATGATTTTTAATTGTAACCGAAAAATGTTGCATTTGCAACAGTAAATTTTTGAAGGGGGTGCTATCATAGAATCAGTAGCTCTATGTTTTCATTACGTAGACAATAAGGGAGAAAATCATGGCAAAATTAAATGAAGCAGCATTGGCTCAGATCAATGCAATCTGCGACAGGTACGCAGGTGAAAAGACGCCGCTCATGATGATCTTAAGCGACATCCAGAGGGAGTATGGCTATATCCCGGTGGAGGTGCAGGAGGTCGTGTCCGAGAAGACGGGCATCTCTGTCGCTGAGATCTACGGGGTGGTAACCTTCTATTCCTTCTTCTCTTTGGCACCGAAGGGAAAGTACATCATCGGCTGCTGCCTCGGCACGGCCTGCTACGTCAAGGGCGCGCAGCAGATTATCGACAAGTTCGCCGATGAGCTTCAGATTGGCCCGGGCGAAACCAGCAAGGATGGGCTCTTCACCCTCGATGCGCTTCGCTGCATCGGCGCCTGCGGTATCGCACCGGCAGTAACCATCAATGGAACGGTTTATCCCAAGGTCACAGTGGATCAGGTTCCTGAGATCATCGCGAAGTATCGCAGTCAGGAGGCTTAAACATGGAAGTACGTACAAATGAACAGCTCGACGCGGCTGTGTGCAGCTGCACGGAATGCTTTAAGAGCAAGCTCGATGGAACAAATGGCAAGCGTGCCGTGCTTCTTTGCGGTGGTACCGGCTGCCTTTCGTCCCATTCGGAAGAGATCAAGGAGAAATTCGAGAAGATCATCGCCGAGAAGGGTCTTGGCGACAAGTTCTCGGTGAACCTCGTCGGATGCTTCGGCTTCTGCTCGCAGGGCCCGTTCGTCAAAATTTATCCGGAAGACACCCTCTATCGCCTTGTCAGCCTTGACGATGTGGAAGAGATCGTCGAGAAGGATCTCATCGGCGGCGAGATCGTGGATCGTCTCCTCTATGTGGAGCCGGCGACCGGCCAGAAGGTTCAGAAGCAGGATGACATCAACTTCTATAAGAAGCAGAAGAGAATCGCCCTGCACGGCTGCGGCGTCATCAATCCCGAGGACATCAACGAGGCCGTTGGCTACGGCGCGTTCCAGGGCATCAAGAAGGCCCTGACCATGACCCCGGAAGAGGTCGTCAAGGAAGTGCTCGACTCCGGGCTTCGCGGCCGCGGCGGCGGCGGCTTCCCGACCGGCCGCAAGTGGTCCTTCGCTCTTGCCGCAAAGTCTGACCAGAAGTACGTGGTCTGCAACGGCGACGAAGGCGACCCGGGCGCGTTCATGGATCGTTCCATCCTTGAGGGCAATCCGTTTGCCGTTATCGAGGGCATGATGATCGCCGGCTACGCCATCGGCGCTTCCGAGGGTTATTTCTATGTCCGTGCCGAGTACCCGATCGCCGTTAAGCGCCTGCAGCTCGCGATTGATGCCATGAATGAAATCGGCATCCTCGGCGAGAACATCCTCGGCTCCGGCTTCAACTTCCAGGCCAATATCCGTCTCGGCGCCGGCGCATTTGTCTGCGGTGAAGAGACTGCTCTTCTGAACTCCATCCAGGGCCAGCGCGGTATGCCGCGTCCGCGTCCGCCATTCCCGGCCGTGAAGGGCCTTTGGGACAAGCCCACCGTCGTCAACAACGTTGAGACCTACGCCTGCATCGCGGCCATCATCCGCAAGGGCGCCGACTGGTTCAAGGGCCTCGGCACCGCCGGTTCCCCGGGCA
>CADCQU010000201.1 GCA_902803635.1 uncultured Lachnospiraceae bacterium
GGGGAGGTCTCCGGGAAATCGTCCGCCACGAAATCGTTTTTCGCAAAGCCGTCCGAGGGGGCATTTGCCGAAGAGTAGGCGCGTTCGGGCAGCGGCGAAAGCTACGTGTCGTCGTCCTCCGGAAAGCTGTCTTCCGGGAGGGCGGCAGTGGCTTTGGCGGGTTCGATTTTGATTAGCTGGGAATCGTCGTCCTCCGGGAAGCTGTCCTCCGGTAAGGGGGCGGCTGCCATGGCTGGCTCAATTTGGGTCAGCTGGGAATCATCGTCCTCCGAAAGCGCGGGATCTACCACGAGAGGTGACAGCTCCGGCATAACATAGCCGCGCACGGCCCCGGTCGCCTCGTAGACGGAGGGAGCCCCTGCGTCCACGGCCTGCCGGTTTTTATGCATGGCCGCCCGAAGAGCGGCGAAGGAAGATTTGCCGGAGGAGGCAGATGGTTTTTGATCAGACATAGTATCTCCTTGGGCGACGTGCGCCCTACATTTGGTTTCTGATTCCAAAGAAAAAATCACTATTCTCCATTATACGGCAAATCTCGGATTTTTTAAAGAAGTGAATGAAGAAAGTTTCGAATTCCTGCCATACTTTTTAAGTTACTTGCTCTGTGGCGGGAAAATCAGCCACAAGACCTGATTATGAGTGTTTGTGGCTGACTAGAAGCGTATAAAACATCAAAGCCCCCGGAATCCATCTCTGGATTACGGGGGCTTTGTAATTTTTCAATTAATTCCACATGTGCAGTTCATCCACAAAGCCACGTTTTCTGTCATTTTTGAGGAGCGCGTCCTTCGGACATCCCTGAATTGAATCGCCTACGGCGATGAGGGATGAGGAAAGCGACGAAGAATCCCGTCAACTTACCAAACCCAGAACAAAATTCCCGCGTATGGCTGCAATGCCACTTCTACCGGAGCCCAGGCATTTGCCACGTACTCCAAACGCTCCTCCGCCAGCTTCCCACCGAAGCACTCCCACTCCGTGTGAAGCTCCATCTTAAGGTGCGTTTCCGTCTCCGGTGAAAACTGCCAGCCCCGCTCCTCATCCGAGAAGTTGAAGATGGCAAGGAGACTCTGCCCATTCGACGATCGCCGGATTCCGAAAATGCCCGAACCCTCCTCGCCCATAGCGACCCAGGAGAAACTCTCGGGCGCGTACTCCTGCGCATGGAGGGCCGGACTCGTCTGGTAGAGCTCCCCAATCCTCTCAAAAAATCTCGCAAAGCCCGCATGCAGCGGATAGCGGAGCAGATGGAAGTCCAGCTCGCGGCGGTCGTTCCACTCGCGGAACATCGCGAGCTCATTTCCCATGAAGTTCAGCTTCTTGCCCGGGTGTAGGAACATGTAGAGGTAGAACACCCGCGCCTGCCGGAGCTTCTCGAGATAGCCGCCGTAGAACCTGTCCGCGACCGCGCGTTTTCCTCGCGCAACGTCATCGTGCGAGATGGGCAGAAGGTGCCGCTCCCGATAGTAATAGTGCATCGAGAAGGTCAGCTTCTCCGGTGTGAGAAGACGTTCCTCGGGCGGCAGCGAAAAGTATTCCAGCGTATCGTGCATCCAGCCAAGGTCCCATTTGTAGTCAAAGCCAAGGCCGCCCTGCTCCACCGGGCTTGTGCAGCCCTCGTAGGCCGTCGAGTCCTCGGCCATCAGCATCACCGACGGGAAGGCCTCGTGCAGGGCGCTGTTCATGTTCCGCAAAAACTTCACCCCGTTCTCGTTGATTCCCTTCTCCACGTCGCCCTTCCAGTACACCATCCGGCTAACGGCGTCCATGCGGAGCCCGTCAAAATGGTAGCAGTCCAGCCAGTAGTGCGCGGCCGACTGCACGAAGGAGACCGCCTCCGGACGGGAGAAGTTAAAATTCTTCGTCCCCCAGCCGCTCTCCGCAAGCTCCGGGCGGGGTTCCTCGTAGAGCGGCTTCCCGTCGTAAACGGAAAGCGCGTAGCCGTCGGTCGCAAAATGCGCCGGAACGAAGTCAAGAATCGCCCCGAAGCCCGCCTGGTGCAGCCGGTCCACCAGCTCCATCAGCTCCGTGGCCGTCCCATAGCGGGCGGTCGGCGCGAAGAAGCCCGTCTGCTGGTAGCCCCAGCTCCCGTCATAGGGATGCTCCGCAAGCGGCATAAATTCCACATGCGTAAAATGGAATTTCCGGAGATAGTCAATAAGCTCGTCAGCGATTTCCGAATAGTGGAACCACGCCCCCGGCGCGTCCCCCTCACGTCTCCGAAACGAACCCAAATGCAGCTCGAAGACGTTCATGGGTTCCGTAAAGCACCTCGTCCTCCGCTCCATCCAGGCCTCGTCCCGGAACGTGTAGTGCGAAAGCTCCCGCACGATCGAGGCACAGCTCGGGCGAAGCTCCATACCAAAGCCATAGGGGTCGCAGTGTTCCATGCGGCCGTTCTCCCCGTAGACCACGTATTTATACATTTGCCCCTCACGTGCCTCGGGAAGGCGGATTTCATAGACCCCCTTCCGCTCCGGGCAGTACATCGGCAGCTCGTGCCAGCCGTTGAACTCCCCGATAATCGAGACCCCGTAGGCCAACGGTGCGTAGGTGCGGAAGATTACTCCCCCCTCCCGCACCGGGTGCGCCCCAAAATACCTGTAGGCGTCAAAGACTCTCCCTTCAAAAAAAGCCTGTAGATCCATAGAACCCCTCCGCTGCCTCGAAAGCCAGCACCGTCCAGCTCGATAGTTTTTTTATACCTCTGCTCCATGCTCCCGGGCCGCACGCAGCGCATTTTCCGCCTCCGCCCTTGCCGCGGAAAGCCTCGACTCGGCCTCGGCGGCGGCAATTTCCAGAGCGTGTACGCGCTCCTTGGCCTCCTCCAGCGCCCGCTCGGCAGCCGCCTTCGCGGCCTCGCGCTCCGCGATTGCCCGGCGCTCTGCCTGCGAGATTCCGCGGGGCGGCCTGCCGTCCGTCGTAAACTCGAAGACCGCCGAGCCGTAGGGCGGCAGGTCGTAGGCGATCCGATAGTCAAAGCGGTCGCACTCGCCCGGGATGGCGTGGTAGACGGTCTGCTCCCGGTAGTGCTCCGGAAGGCCGCCGTACTTCGGATCCATCGAGTTGAGAAGCAGGTAGTAGTCGGTATCGGCCGGAACGCCCACCACGTAATCCTCGCGGCGCATCGGCGTCATGTTGACCACGAAGAGCAGGTTCTTCTGCCCGTCCGGGGATTTGCGGATAAAGCTGTAGATGCTCCGGTCCATGTCGTCAGCGTTGACCCACTCGAAGCCCTCCGGGTCGAAGTCGGTCTCATAGAGCGCCGGGTATGAGCGGCAGAGCCTCCAGAGGTCGCGCACATAGTCCTGCGTCTGGCGGTTGAGGTCCGTCCCGAGGAGGAACCAGTCAAGCTCCCGCTCCTCGCTCCACTCCCGCTGCTGGCCGAAATCCTGCCCCATGAAGAGGAGCTTCTTACCCGGATGGCCGGTCATGAAGGTATACGCGCAGCGCAGGTTGTGGAATTTGTCCTCGTAAATGCCCGGCATCTTCGACCACATCGAGCATTTGAGGTGGACCACCTCGTCGTGCGAGATGACCAGCACATAGCGCTCCGTGTAGGCATAGGAGAGCGAGAACGTCAGCTTGTAATGGTTGCCCTTCCTAAAGTACGGGTCCAGCTTCATATATTCAAGGAAGTCGTTCATCCAGCCCATGTTCCACTTGAGCGTGAAGCCCAGGCCGTCCTCCTTCACGTCGCCGCTCACCTTCGGCCACGCCGTAGACTCCTCCGCGATCATCACCGCGCCCGGGTTCCTCTCCGGCAGGATCGTGTTGATGTGGCGGAACAGCTCGATCGCCTCCAGGTTCTTATTCTCGCCGTAACGGTTCGCGACCCACTGGCCGTCCCGCTTGCCGTAATCGAGGTACAGCATCGAGGCCACCGCGTCCACGCGCAGGCCGTCGCAGTGGAAAAACTCCACCCAGTAGAGCGCATTTGCAATGAGGAAGTTCCGCACCTCGTTGCGTCCGTAGTTGTAAATCTTCGTGCCCCAGTCCGGGTGCTCGCCCTGGCGCGGGTCCTGGTGCTCGTAAAGGCAGGTCCCGTCGAAATTTGCCAGACCCGCCTCGTCCTTCGGGAAATGCGCCGGCACCCAATCCAGAATGACGCCGATTCCCTTTTCATGGAAATAGTTAATCATGTACTGGAAATCCTCGGCGGTTCCGTAGCGGGACGTGGGCGCAAAATAGCCCGTGACCTGGTAGCCCCAGCTCCCGTCAAATGGATGCTCCGCGATCCCCATGAGCTCGATGTGGGTGTAGCCCATGTCAAGGACGTAGTCGGCCGCCCGCTCGGCAAATTCGCGGTAGGTGTAGAAGCCCTTCTCGTAGCCGTCCCCCTCCGGGTGCTTCATCCAGGAGCCAATGTGACACTCGTAGATGATCATCGGCTCCTTGTAGATGTTGTAGCTCTTCCGCCTCTCCATCCACTCCCAGTCCGTCCACGGAAGGTTCCGAAGGTCAGAGACGATCGAGGCCGTCCCCGGCCGCAGCTCCGCGTGCGTGGCAAAGGGGTCCGCCTTGTAGAGGTGCTCCCCGTGGTAGCCGATGATGAAGAACTTATAGAGCATGCCCGCGCCAACGCACGGGATGAAGGTCTGCCATACGCCGATTGCGTCGCTCTCGTAGATGACGTTGGCCTCGGTATCCCAGCCGTTGAAATCGCCAATGACAGAAACCCGCTGGGCATTCGGTGCCCACACGGCAAATTGCGTCCCCCAGACGCCGTCCACTTCGGTCGGGTGCGCCCCCAGCTTCTTATAAATCTCGTAATGCGTGGCATTCCCGAACAAATATTGATCCAAATCTGTAAATGCAAATTCGTTTCCCATATGCGTTCCCCTTCCTGTCACCGGCCGCTTGTGCATTTTCAACAGTTTTCATCCCTCGGCCGCCAATAGTACACAACTATTATAACAAAAAACCCGCCCGATGTAAACGAAAATATTTGGGCAAAGCAGGTACATCATCATGGCAAATTCTGCCCCTGTATGATATAGTAGTAAATAGCATTAAAAATATTAAAAACAAGTTGGAATAATAGATAAATATATGGTATAATAACCTCAATAGGAGGTTGATGCCATGCGTTCCAAAGA
>CADCQU010000202.1 GCA_902803635.1 uncultured Lachnospiraceae bacterium
ATCCTTCTCAAAGAAGAAGGCGTCGATAATGCCCTGAATCAGAATCGTCTCATCCTCCGGAAAATCCGTCCGAATCCGGTTGGCGGCCATTTCCATGGCAAATGGCTGCTCGCGCCGAAGCTGCCCCTCACTGGCCGCCTTAGCAAACCGCCGTCCGAGATCACTTGTAAGGAAGACCGTGATATCCTTGGGATTCACGCACTTCGCGTCCCCCTCCTCCATCAGCCCCTCGCTGACAAATGCCCGCATTTGCCGGCAGACTTCCGCCTCAAGTGTATCTTTATCAATACTGTCGATCTCCCCATATCGTAACAATTCCATTACGCGATGGTAGGCGGTACCACGCGCTGCACCACCCTTTTCGGAAGGAATCTCCTCCGCCTCCTCCCTTTCCCGGATAAAAACCGGAACATAGGGAATGAGCGTTGGCTCCTCGTAGGTCTTCGCAGCGTCCTCATCCTCGGCAAAGCCCTTCTTGAGTTCCGATACGGATACCTTGACTGGAACGTTCTCCCTTCCGGCAAATGGATAGCGGAAGGCATAGCGTTCCTCCAGAACCGAATGCATTTCCGCGTCAAATACCTCGCCTGACGAAATGTTCCGTAGCAGCTCCAAGGTCTCTGCCTTCCCTGCCTGCCCTTCTACCTCCGCCACAACCAAATCCGAGGGCTTTCTCAAATCCTCAAGGAAGCTCTGCTGGCAGGCATCGTGCTCTGCAGGAATTCCCACCGCGCCGGGCACTCCCGCGCTATCAGTTGCTCCCGCGCTATCAGGTACTCCCACACTATCAGGTGCTCCCGCGCTATCAGGCGCACCCGCGCTATCAGGTGCTCCTGCGCCGCCAGGCTGCCCGAAAAGGGCTGCCCGTTTCTGTGCAAGCTCCGCCCGCTGGCGGAGCCGCCGGACGGCCGGAACGACAAGCTCCATGGCATTTTTTGCGCCGAGGATGTAGCCCGCCCCGAAATGCTCCTCCCGTAACGGGAGCGGCAAATTTGCCAGCCCCTCATAGGTCTCCTCATCCTTGACCGTCCCTGTTAGGATGAGCTTCTGCTTCGCGCGCGTGAGGGCAACATAGAGCACGCGCAGCTCCTCCCCAACCGAGTCTCGAAGCAAATGCGCCTTCACAGCCTCCTTCTTGATGGTCGGGGACACCGTCCTTCGGTCAATGTCGGTGCAGTCCGCGGCCAACCCGTCCGCCGCATCCACCAGAAGCTTTTCCGAAAGCTCCATGCGGTTGAAGCTCTTCCCGAGACCGCTGACGAAAACAACCGGATATTCCAGTCCCTTGCTTTTATGAATACTGATGATGCGCACCGCATTCTCGTTCTCGCCAACCGTCCCCGCCGCCGCAAGATCAATCTCATATTTTTTGAGCTGATTGATATAGCGGATAAATGACGGAAGCCCCACGTAGCTTGTCGCTTCGTATTCCCTGGCCTTTTCCGCCAGCATCCTAAGATTCGCCGCCCGCTGTACGCCGCCCGGAAGGGCAGACGCATAATCAAAATAGCCCGTTACGCTGTAAATCTTCCATATCAGCTCATGGAGCGGCGTGTCCGGTGCTTCCTCCCGTACCTTCTCATAAAACGAAAAAAATGCGGCCAGCTTTTCCGCCGTCTCGTCCCGCACCGGGCATATAATCTTGTGTGATGCTCCAATCCCCTCTTCTTCACTCCATCCTTCCTCGTCTTGTTCCAAACGTGCATCACCCTCCACCGCTACATGGCAACTACGTACGGCTTCCATCCCCTCGACAGAACCGGTTCTTCGCTCTGCTGCTACACCACAGGAACTTCTGTCTCCCGTTTCCGCGGAAGAACAATTCCTTCCTGCCACCGCCGCCTTCGCGCACTCCCAAAGTCTGACCCTTGCAAGCTCCGGCTTCTCCGCCGGCGATCCAAAGACGCCGCGCACCTCCGCAAGCTCCTCAGCAGAAAGCCCGACGATGGGCGAATGCAGCACGGCCGCAAGCGGGATATCCTGCAGGGGGTTGTCCACAATGGCCAGGTAGTCCAGCACGAGGGCCACCTCGGTCGCTGAAAAGTACCCGCTCTTCGCCGTCGAATACGCCCGAATCCCCATCGATTCCAATACCTTGGCAAATGCCTCCGCCCAGCCCTGCATGGTTCGCAGCAAGATCACGATGTCGCGGAACTCGACGGGGCGCATTTGCCCGCCCTTTTCGTCCCAAATCCTTTCGTAACGAACCATCCGTAAAATGCGCTCGCCGATGGCTCTTGCCTCCAGCTCGCGTTTTGCATCGGCACCGGTTTCTTCCAGAAGCTTCTCGCCCTCCTCGTCCGTCTCCCCGGCCGCGACAGCCAAAAGCTCCGCCGTAAAATGTCCCCCGGCATCCTCCGGGTACCCCTCCGCGCCAAACACGAGGGCCGCGTCATCATCGTAGGAGACGCCTCCTACCTCCGGAATCATCACCTGCCGGAAAATGCCATTAGCCGCAGAAAGCACCTCCTGCCGGCTGCGGAAGTTTTTGAGCAAGTCAATCCTCGTCCCCCGCCTCGCCGGCGAGACAAATCGCCCGTCCCGAAGCAGTTCAAACTCCGTCCATCCTTCGTGTCTCTCTGGAGTAGTCCTGTCATTCTGAGCGAAGCGAAGAATCCCGTTAGGTATCGCTCCATGTTGACGGGATTCTTCGTCGCTTTGCTCCTCAGAATGACAGAAATTATCTCTTCGTGGTTCATCCGTACAATTAGATAAGCTTTCGTTCTGTTTGCCTTTCTTTACAGGAGTATACGCAGAAAATTTCTCCATAAAAAGGTCCGGGTGGGCGTTTCGAAAGCCGTAAATGCTCTGCTTGACATCCCCCACGCAAAAATAGTTCCGGCCCCCGTCCTCGATGCGGCTCACCGCGGTCAGGATAGCTTCCTGTAAATCGTTGCTGTCCTGGTATTCATCGACCAGGACTTCCCGGAAACGCCCGGCAAGCTCCCTGGCCACCTCCGTCCGTCCAATCGTATAGCCGCCATCCTCCCTCCGCACAGGCTTCCCGCGAAGAATTTCCAGCGCAAAATGTTCGAGGTCGGCAAAATCCACAAGATGGCGTTCCCTCTTCTTCTGGGCATACCGCTCCCGGAAAAGGCCGGCGACGTCGAGGAGCGTGTTCAACACGCCCTCGTTCATCTGCATGTTTGCGACGGCATCCTCTACCGGAAACGCATACATGGCAAGGAGTTGTTTGCGTATCCCGTCCATCTCCGCCCTGCGGGCCTTGAACTCGTCCCGAAGCTCGGGCCGCTCCCCGGCCGAAGCCTTCTTCCGGCTAAGCGCAGCCGGGGAAAAATCATGGAGCAGCCTCTGCCGTTTTGCATAGGTTCCCTCCCCCTCCGCACTGGATGGGCACAGCGTTCCCGCTCCCCCCACATCGGAAGCGCACAGCGTCCCCGTCCCATCACCGGTACGCAGTGTTTTCCATTCATCCGCGTCGCCGCCACGCAGTGCCCCCTTTTCCTCCGCATCGGCGGCATACAGCATTTCCGTACCATCTGGATCCGTAGAAAAGGTTGCATTTGCTTCTTCTCGGATCGTGGAAGCCAGCTCCCCGAAGAATTTCACATAATCCTCGGCGGTGGCAAGATACGCCGACGGTCCTTCCGGGCTTTGAGCCAGCAGTAAATTTGCCTCCGCAAGCACCGCTCCCTCCGAAATCTTCCGTTCCGCGGTCTCTGAAAAATGCCGCATCCACGGAAGACTCTCCATCAGGACCATACTCGCTGCCCGGTTGTTCCTCCGGCACGCCTCCATCCAGATTTCCGGCCAAGGCTGGCTCTCCGCCGCCTGTGCCACTTTATAGATGGCATCCTCCAGGGCTTTGTCCGTCTTCCCCGTCGCAAAGGTCTCCGTCATTTGCCGAAAGCTCTCCCGCGCTTTTTGGTCCTCTGCACCGTAGCCCTCGCTCAAAACCTCCTCCATGACGTCGGCCGCAAGGAGCTTCAATTCCCCCTCCTCGCCGACACGGAAGCCGGGTTCCAGGTCCGTCCGGTAGCAGTAATTCCGCACGAGCCAGCTGCAAAAACCGTCAATGGTCGTAATCTGCGCATTATGAATCAGCGTATTTTGCCGCAGCAAATGCGCGTTCTCCGGGTCTTCCTCCAGCGCCGCGCGGATGGCCCGTCCCACGCGTTCCTTCATCTCCGCCGCGGCCGCCCTCGTAAATGTCACTACCAGGAGCCGGTCAATGTCACAGGCTTCCACCGGATCCGTGAGATACGCCAGGATTCGCTGTACCAGAACCGCCGTCTTCCCGCTGCCCGCCGACGCGCTCACAAGAAGGTTATCGTCCCGTTTGTCAATGACCATCTGCTGATCCGCCGTCCATCGCACTCCCATACGTTTCCTCCTCAATCGCCGCAAGCACTTCGTCCGTCTTCATCGATGGCAAATTCCGGTAGCGGTAGCCCCCGATTTTCGGGTCAAAGCCGCAAATGTCCCTGAGCGAGCAGTAGTCGCAGGCCGTCCGCGTTCCCATCCGATAGGGGTTCACGTCCGCCGCGCCAGCCATAATCCTCGTCCCGAACTCCCGGAGCTTCCGTTTTGCATGGTCCAGAAGAAGCTCAAACTGTTCCGCCGTGACCGCCTTGGAATTCCTGGAAAGCTGTCCCGTCTTCGTGATTTCCGCCGGGATGACCAGCGACTTTCCTCCCTCGGAAAGGCTGCGGTCCAGAAGGAGAAGCGTCTCCCGTTCCCCCGCCACAAGCCCCGAGGCACGCATTTCCTTCAATACGCCTTCCGCAATCTCGTCCTCGGTCAGGTGCTCGTCCGTCTTGATGACCGGGTCCTTGATCTCATAGTAGAAAATACCGGCCACCGTTGTCTTCCGGCCTTCGCGCATGAGCAGCTCGCGGGCCGCGCCAAGGTAGACCATGAGCTGCAGCTGCAGCCCATAGTAAAACGAAGGCAAGTCAAATGCCCGGCTCCCGGTCTTGTAGTCCATGATTTTGAGGAAGGTCTCTCCGTCCTCCTCGCAAAGGTCCACGCGGTCGATGCGCCCCAAAAGCTCAAGTCGGACCCCGTCGCCGAGGTCGAAGGTCGTGGCGGAAAGCTCCTCCCCCTGGAAACCCAGCTCGAAGAAGACGGGGCGGAACTCCCCTCTCCGCAGCTGCTCCGTCATCGCCCAGACCGAGGTGCGAAGGAGACGTTCCATCCGAAGCACCTGGTAGGCGTTCCGCGGGGAAGCCTCCAGGATATCGCTCCCATAGCCCGCGGCCGCCTGCCGAAGACAGCTTGCCAAAAGCCTCTCCTGCTCCTCCCGATCCAGCTCCGTCCAGGAAAGCCCCTCCGCTGCAAGATCCCTGCCATAGCGCTCCAGAGCGTCATGCACGACGTTCCCCATATCCATGGGCGTAAACTGATACTCCGCCCGTTCCTGTAGTTTTAATCCATATCTCACAAATTGCGCAAATTCACAGGCCGCAAACTGCTCGAGACGCGAGGCGGAATTGAGGAGTACGTCCCCGTAAATGGCCCGTGCGGCCGCCCGGCCGATGGCGTCCACCGGTTTTTTCCTTGCGGAGGCCGCAAGAAGCGTCCCCAGCCGAAGCTTCTCCCTCCGATTGCGCTTAAAAAACGCAAACAGCTCCAAAAATGCCGGCGCCACAATCCCCGCGGAAAGCTCCGAAAAGCCCTCCACCAAAAGGGAGTGGGCATTTGCCGGACGTTCGATGCGCTCCGAGATAGCCCGAGGCGGTCTCTCCACGTCCATTTCCGGGAAAATGCCCCGGAGCGCGGCCACGAGGTAGGACGGACGAAGAAGGCTTCCGGCACTGTCCGCCTCAGCATAGCTGAGAAACAGGCAGCGGGACGGCTTGGTAAGCGCAAGATACATGTAAAACCGGCTGATGGAGATATTTTCCCGCGCCGTTGGCTTTAGCTGGATGCCGGCCCCTGCGAGAAGCTCGCGGTCCGCCTCCGAGAGGAGGCCGCCGCCATTTTCCTGCTTCGGGACGAGGCCCTCATTCACGCCGAGGAAAAACAGAACCTTCACGTTCGAAAGGCGGCTCCGCTCCATGTCCCCGACCAGCACCTGGTCGGTCCCGGGCGGGATGATGGCGATCTTCTCCTCGGCAAGGCCCGCCTCCAGAAGCTCACGGAAGTCGCGGATTGACACGGCCTCCTCCCCGAGCACCTGCACCAGACGCTCCAAAAAGTCGAGCACGCGCGCATAGACCTGGCGATACTCCCGCGCAAGGTCTGACCTCCCGTTCTCGGCAAAGGCCGCCGCCTTTTGGGCAAGGCGGACCTCGACGCCGCTCCGCACAAGGAAGTCATACAGTGCCTCGGCCTTCTCCGCGACCGTCCCCTTCCTTCTGGCAAATGCCTCGGCAAGCGGGTCGAGGAGCCCCAGCAAATGCTGCCTCGCCGCCTCCAGCATCGGCACCTCGTTCGGGTCCTCGCCTCGGTAGGGCCTTGTGATCGGTTCATGCCAGCGCTTCTTCCCGCGAAGCCCCGCGCCCAAAATATAGTTTTCCAGTCTATCCACGGTGTCGGTCGGAAGACCGGTCAAACCGCTCCGTAGGACGCGGACCACGCTCTCCGTGCTGAAGCTCTCCGCTAGGAGCTGCACGGTTCCGCGCACGTAGGCAAGAAGGGGGTTCCGAAGAAGCGAGCGCTTCTCGTCCACAAAGACCGGAATCTCCATCTCACCAAACACCTGCCGGACGAGGCTCCCATAGCCGGCCAGGTCCCCGGTAATAATCGCAAAATCCCGGTAGCGAAGCGGTTCTTCCCCACCCTCGGTTACCGTATTGGATTCCCGCACCATCTTCGCGATTACTCTCGCGGCTTCACGGACCTCCTCCAGGGGATTCGGCGCCGCGAGCAGGTGAATCTCCGCAGGTTTCCCGGAAAAGCTCTCCCGTTTCCGCCGGAAAAGGGCCTTCTCAAGGCAGACCAGCGACTTCGCCTCGCGAAAACGCCCCAGGTCCTCCACCGCTTCGCTCGTCACCGTCGCACCGGCCTCGCGGGCCAGCTGCGCGATCGTCCGCACGGTCTCGCGGCTTAGCGAAAAGAGGTCGCCCTCCTTCCCCTTTCCAAAAGGATCCGCCTCGGGATCGATGGTCACCGCCACCGTCACCTCCCCGGCCAGAAGGAGGAGCTTCTTTAATAATACGTACTGCACCGGTGTAAACCCGGTAAAACCGTCGAGGGCCAGCACCGCCCCCGAAAGGAGCGCGGACCTCTCGGCCACATTTGCCAGCACGTCCGGCACCTCCTCCGCCGTCAGGAACCGGTCGCCCATCTCCCGCAGGAACCGCTCATAGATGACTGCAATATCGAAAATCTTTCTGGAAAACAGGCTTCCACCGCCTCTGTCCCTGCGGGAACTCCCAGTACGCTTTTCGTTGCTGCCTTCGTCTGTCCCTCTGCCGGGATTTACATTCGTATTTCTTTCAGTCCTTTCGACGCTGTTCCCGGCATATTCTCCCGCCTCGTTCTCTGAGAAAAATACCGCGTCTTCCGTTCCACTTCCGGTAATCCTGTACAATTCCTCCGGGGTAATCCCGTAGAGCAAAAGCTCCGAGACCATCGACTTCATCTGCGCGATGCTCCCGGGCCGCGTCAGGTTGTGCCCGAGAACGCCAAGCTCCCCCGCCATCTCCAGGGCAATCCTCTCCAAAAGAAGGCTCTTCCCCACCTCGCCGAGCATTTGCCGCCCCGGAACGCCGACCTCCGAGAAAACGCGGTGGGCAAGCCGCGCAAAACTAAGGACGTCGATATTGAGCGTCGCATGTCCCGGATGCAAATGCAAAAGCTCCCGCTGGGTCTCGCTCGTAAACTGCTCCGGCACCAGAACGATAAACTGCCGCTCCGGCTCCGCAATGGAACGCTCCGCGATATTTGTCAGAAGCCTTCGAGTCTTCCCCGCTCCGCTCCTTCCAAAGAGAAAATGCAGCCTCATTCCTCGTCCTCCACGACGTCATCGTCATCCTCCCGCAGAATCCGCTTGGCCTCGCCCTCGTCGAGCTCGCCAATCTTGTGCATCTGCTTCTGGATGATGCGCGTCCGCTTCTGCATGTCGTCCGTAGCCTTCTCGGCCGCAAAGAGCTTCTTCCGGGTCTTCTCGATGGCATCGTCCATCTTCCCGAACTGGGTCTTCACCGCCTCCAAAAGCCGCATGATCTCCACGGATTTCCGGGAGAGCGCGATGTTGCGGAAGCCCACCTGCAGGCTGTTGAGCAGCGCGGTGATCGTGGTCGGCCCGGCCACGACAACGCCCTCCTTCTGGCATTCCTCCGTCAGCCCGTCAAGGCGAAGCACCTCCGCGTAGAGCCCCTCCGTCGGCAAAAACAGGATTGCATACGCCGTCGTCCGCGGGACGTCAAGGTATTTCTCGCGGATATCATGCGCCTCCGAGCGGATCCGCCCGCGCAGCTCCTTCTGCGCGGCCGCAAGCGCCGCCTGGTCGCCATTTGCCGAGGCGTCCGCAATCTTGTTGTAGATATCCGAAGGAAATTTTGCATCGATTGGCAGATACACGGTATCCCCGGAACCATCCTGGGCCGGGAAGCGCACGGCAAATTCCACACGGTCCTCGGAGCCGTGCTTCGTCGCAACATTTTCCTCGTACTGGGAGCGGGCCATCGTCTCCGCAAGGATCCGGCCAAGCTGCACCTCTCCAAAAACCCCCCGCGTCTTGACATTTGACAAGGTCCGGTTGAGGTCGCCAACCCCCGTGGACAGCTTTTCGAGCTCGCCGAGCGACTGGTACAGCTTCCCGAGCTGGTCGCCCACCTGCTTGAAATTCTCGTCGAGCCGCCGGTTCAGCGTCTCGTCCAGCTTCTGGTCCACCACGCCCGTGATCTGCGCGAGCTTCCCGTCCACCACGCCCGTGATCTTGTCCATCTTCTGATCCACGACCACAGTGATCTGCGCCAGCTTCCGGTCCGTCACCAGCGTGATCTGCCCGAGCTTTCCGTCCACCGTCTGCGTGTTTTTCTCCATCTTCTGATCCACGACCGTCGCAATCTGGTCGAGCTTCTGGCCCACCGTCTGCGTATTTTTCTCCATCTTCTGGTCCACGACCGTCGCAATCTGGTCGAGCTTCTGGCCCACCGTCTGCGTGTTTTTCTCCATCTTCTGGTCCACGACATCCGTAATCTGCCCGAGCTTCTGATCCACCGTCTGCGTGTTCTTCTCCATCTTCGTGTCCACGACGTCGGTAATCTGCGCGAGCTTGTCATCCATTGTCCTCGTCATGGCATCCATTCGGTTGTCCACGCGGTTCATAAGATCCAGAAGCTGCTTCCGCTGCTCGCCAAGGCCAGCCGCGACCTCCTCCTTCAGCGCCTTCTGTGCCTTCTCATTCCTTTCGGAACTCGCTTTCAACGCTTCCATCACGGCCCCATTGGACTCGTCATTCCCCTTCCGGGAAAGCAGCGCCAAAAGTAGCAGGATACTCAGAATCATCAAAAGTATCAGAAAAATGTATTGCACCAATTCCATCTTCAAGCCCCTCCAAAACATATGTTCTTATTCCTACTATACCAC
The DNA here is from genome assembly GCA_902803635.1 of uncultured Lachnospiraceae bacterium. Taxonomy (GTDB): domain Bacteria; phylum Bacillota; class Clostridia; order Lachnospirales; family Lachnospiraceae; genus Chordicoccus. The sequence continues at coordinate 9,502 of CADCQU010000202.1, forward strand.
ATCCCATGGCAAATGCAAGCCCCAAAATCGAGAAAAAGAAAAACTGCGGGTC
>CADCQU010000203.1 GCA_902803635.1 uncultured Lachnospiraceae bacterium
AGAGGGCGGTAAACCCGCCGTCACGCATTACAAGGTTCTCGAACGCTTCGGAAACCTTACGTATCTGCGTTTTCAGCTTGAAACCGGACGTACCCATCAGATACGCGTTCATATGAAGAAAATACGTCATCCGCTGCTCGGCGACGAACTCTACGGCGGGGAGAAACCGGGTTTTCATTTGCAGGGACAGACGCTCCATGCCGCCACGATTGGCTTCATCCATCCGACCACCGGAGAGTTTCTGCGCTTCGACGCACCCCTGCCTACGTATTTTGAAGACCTACTCACGGAATTTCGTGCTGCAAAAAACTCCGGGCGGATGCTGTGATATACTTCAAAAATCTTCTTGCACTTTCCCCCTTTATACAGTAAAATTAGGTTATATTGAACAAATCCAGCGTGGCAATGCCACGTTTTCAGGTGCATTTTTTACATTTCACTATTTGCAGGGGGTAAGGCCATGACTTCCAAAAAATCAATCATTACAATCGGTAGACAGACAGGATCCGGTGGGCGCGTTATCGGAAGAAAATTAGCAGAGGCTCTGAATGTTCCGTTTTATGACAAGGAGCTTCTGGAGCGGGCTGCGAAGGATAGCGGCCTTTGCAAGGAAATTTTCGAGGCGCACGATGAAAAGCCGACGAACAGCTTCCTTTACTCCCTGGTCATGGACGGTTTTTCCTACGGCTACTCCAGCGCAATCGGTGGCGACATGCCGATGGATCATAAGCTTTTCATTGCGCAGTTTAACGCGATCAAGAAGATTGCCGACGAAGGCTCCTGTGTCATCGTGGGACGCTGCGCGGACTACGCCCTTGCCGGGAACCCGTACCTCCTCTCCGTGTTCATCCACGGAACCACCGAGGACCGCGTCGCCCGTCTCTGCAAACAGCACGGAATCACGGAGCACACGGCCCGTGAAATGATCCTCAAGACGGACAAAAAGCGGAGCAGTTACTACAACTATTACACGGACAAAAAATGGGGGAGTGCATTTTCCTATGATCTTTGCATGAGCAGTTCCGCATTTGGAATTGATGGGTGCGTGAATGCAATCCTCCACGCAGCCGAGGCGAAGGGAATCGTATAAGCGTTAATATAACTTCTGGTGAGCTGAACTACAACGAAAGCATTGCGCAATTAAATTCGCACTTGGGGCGATGATGCAACGCCTTGATTGCTGTTTTAGACCTCTCGCCAGTTCCCTGCTCTGCATAAGGAGCGACAACTGGAATTAGAGATTTCCGGGCTCACTTATCACAGTAAGTGCGAGGAGCCGTCTGAAGAGTACCTAAGTGGCCCGAAAGATTTGTCGGAATCGTTCATGCGGAATGGTTAACGAAGGTATCCGAGTTATGGAAAACAACGAGAACAATTTGCTGAAGAAATACGGCCCATTTGCGTTCGCGCTCATCGCGGCGGCCCTCGTCCTGTACTTCATCCTCTTTCGTGGAGAGGTCGTCGGCGCAGCCCTTTCGAAAATTATGGCCGTGCTGACGCCGATCATCTACGGCTTTGCCTTCGCCTACGTGCTAAATCCGCAAATGCGCCTTATCGAGAAGGGCTTCCTGCACCTTTTGCGTCGGCGGAAAAATACTCCGACACGAAAGGTCCTAATGGTGGTCCGTGTCATAAGTACGTTCCTGGCCGTCCTGATTCTCCTTCTCATCGTCTATTCCCTGATTGCCCTGATGATTCCGGAACTCACAAAGAGCATCCAGAACATCATCAACAACCTGTCCACCTACGGGGAGAATCTTGAAAAATGGTTCTCCAGCTTCGGCAAGGGGGGCGACGAAAATGTAACGGAAACCGTCGAGAAGGCCATCGCCGCCATCCAGAAATGGTTTTCCGAGCAGGTAACCCCGCAAATGGACGATATCGTGAAGCGGATCACCAGTAGTGTCCTTGACATTCTCGTCTTTTTCAAGAACATTTTCCTCGGACTCATCGTTTCTGTCTACGTCCTCATCACGCAGGAAACACTCCTCGCGCGTTTTCATCGTGCGCTCTATGCCATTTGCAACGTGGCCGTGGGAAATCGCATCCTCAAGAACCTGCGGTTTATCGACGAAAAATTTGGCGGCTTTTTGATTGGGAAGCTCATCGACTCCCTCATCATCGGCGTGATCTGCTATTTTGGGATGCGCATCCTGGGGCTCCCGTATGCACTCCTTGTTTCCGTCATCATCGGGATTACGAACATCATCCCGTTCTTCGGCCCCTTCATCGGTGCCATCCCCTGCAGCTTCCTGATTTTCTGCGTGGAACCAATCCAGGCTCTCTACTTTATCATTTTCGTGTTCGCGCTGCAGCAATTTGACGGAAATTTCCTCGGCCCGAAGATTCTTGGCAATTCCGTGGGCGTTTCGAGCTTCATGGTGCTGGTCGCCATCCTTGTGGGCAGTGGTTTCTTTGGGGTTACGGGCATGATTATCGGTGTTCCAGTCTGTGCGGTCCTCACGGCCCTTATCCAGACGTACATCCTTCGACAAATTGGCAAGAAGAACCTTCCGGGCAATCTCGACGATTATAGGGAATTAGACCACGTCGATCCCTGGAAGCGGGAGATTGTCCGCTATGATGATGCGGAAAAGAATCCCAGTGTTTACCATAAGCTCAACGCCCGCCCGAAATCGCTTGCCGGCATGGAGATTACGACCAAGGAAAATCCCTGGGACCTCACCGACGAGGATGTCGAAACCGACCGTATTCTCTTTGAGACTGAGCTCAAAGCCGACCGTGAATACTGCAAACGCGCAGACACCATTGACGAGAGCAATGTGTCCGATGCCGCCGAGGCGGGAGGAGCCGCGGCAAGGTCGGCCGACGTGCTGCTCCGAAGCAATGTGGGACATGCAAAAAAGAAAGATGCAGAGTGAGAAAGTGAAAATTCCTCAGAGGTCACCTCTTCAATGAATCGAACAAAGTGTCATCTTGATTCTTAGGAGCTGTTAAGAAATAAGGTGTACAGTTGGCTTAGGATAAATTCGTTTCTACAAGGCGGAGGAAGGAGGCGTAGCGGGCT
>CADCQU010000204.1 GCA_902803635.1 uncultured Lachnospiraceae bacterium
AGGGTTACAGTTTAGGTGACCCTCATTTTTTGTCATTCTGAGGAGCGAAGCGACGAAGAATCCCGTCAACTTTGCGAGAAGCCTCACAGGATTCTTCGCTTCGCTCAGAATGACAATTCCTTGCAAAACAAAGCGTCCATTTTCGACGGGGCTACCTAAACTGTAACTCGCAAGGTTACAGTACGATTTTTTTCAAACTTCTATCATTCTTCCATATCTAAAGACAAAAGATATGTTATAATAAAGAAGATATCGGAGATACCCGCATGGGCATCCAGGCGGTTTTAAAAGGAGGTTTTTCTATGAAGATTCTGGTCACCGGCGGCACCGGTTTTATCGGGAGCCATACCGTCGTCGAGCTCTTAACCCGTGGATACGACGTCGTCATTGTGGACAATCTTTACAATTCGAAGGCCATGGTTCTGGACCGGATCGAGGCCATTACGGGCATTCGCCCGACATTCTATCAGGTAGACCTCCTTGACAAGGCGGCCGTCTCGGAAATCTTTGACAAGGAAAGCATCGAGGCGGTCATCCATTTTGCCGGTTACAAGGCGGTCGGGGAATCCACAAGGAAGCCCATCGAATACTACCACAACAACATCGGCTCCACGCTGGCTCTCTGCGATGTCATGCGCGCCCACGGGGTCTTCAAGATTGTCTTCTCCTCGTCGGCCACGGTCTACGGCGACCCGCAGTTCGTACCGATTACCGAGGGCTGCCCGCTCGGCGAGACGACCAATCCCTACGGGGCGACGAAGGCCATGCAGGAGAGGATCCTGACGGACATCTGGCGCAGTGACAATCGCTGGAAGGTCATGCTCCTCCGCTATTTCAACCCCATCGGAGCCCACGAGAGCGGTCTCATCGGCGAGGACCCGAAGGGCATCCCGAACAACCTCCTTCCCTACGTTGCGCAGGTGGCAACCGGCAAGCTGGAGAAGGTTCACGTATTCGGAAATGATTACAACACGCCGGACGGGACGGGCGTACGCGATTATATCCACGTGGTGGACCTTGCCATCGGCCACGTAAAGGCCATCGAGGGGATGGAAACGCTCGACGGCGTACAGATTTTCAATCTCGGAACGGGCATCGGCTACAGCGTTCTGGACATCATCAAGGCATTCTCCAAGGCCTGCGGGAAGGAGCTTCCCTACGTCATCGACGAACGGCGCCCCGGCGACATCGCGACCTGCTATGCCGAGCCGAGCCATGCGGCCGAGGTTCTCGGCTGGAAGGCCGAGAGGGGGATCGAGGAAATGTGCCGCGACGCCTGGAACTGGCAGAGCCACAACCCGGAAGGATATGTCTGAAAACCGGGATTGCCGGAACGAATGCAAGCGGGGGAATGCAGCTTCGAATATTTGCAATCGCCAAAAAAACTTAAATCATCCGAACAATTTCATCCAATTGTACCCAGCGGAGCCGGCTTGCCGGCTCCGTTTTGCTTGACGGTTTCCCTCGAAAATGTTATCCTAAATAAGTATGTTTTTGATTTGACAATTCTCCCCAAAAAAACAGCAGGAAAGGCTCCGGTTATGCAGATCAGGGAAATTCTCGGTCTTTTCATTATATATTCCTTCTTCGGGTGGATTCTGGAGTGCTCCATCCACGCCTTCAAGAAGAAAAAATTTGTCAACCGCGGGGTTCTGGGCGGCCCCTTCTGCTGCCTGTACGGGGTGTTCTTCACGCTCGCCTACCTTTTCCTCGGCGGCCTCCTGAAGCACCCCATCTTCATGTACATCGGGTGCAGCATCCTCTTTGCCGTCGTCGAGTTCCTGACGGCCAAGTACCTTGAGCTTCTCTACAACCGTCGCTGGTGGGACTACTCCAAAAGCCGCTTCAACATCGACGGGATCATCTCCCTGCACTCCGCGCTCGCGGGCGGCTTTATCGGCTTCCTCGGCATGTTCTGGCTCAACGAAGAGTTTCTGCACCTCATCCGGCTGATTCCTCCGGTGGTGCAGACCGTGCTCATCATCGTCATCCTCACGATCATGATTATTGACGCGGCCAGAACGTACTGCTACGTGAAAGGTCTGCCGGTCCGTCACGATCCCACGGAGCCGGTGCACAACCAGCTCGTCCGTTTCAGCAACTGGCTCTCTCGCGTCACCATCAAGCGCGTCGGCAGCCTCGTCCCCACGGTGAAAAAGGAGCCAAAGGACCCGTCCGCCCCGAAGGTCTTCGCCCAGGGCTGCGGCTTCTACAAATTATTCTGGCTCTTTTTCATCGGGGCCTTCCTCGGCGACCTCATTGAGACCGCCTTCTGCCGCCTCTCCATCGGCTACTGGATGAGCCGCTCCTCGCTGGTCATCGGAACGTTCAGCATGGTCTGGGGCGTCGGAGTCGCCGGCGCGACCTGGATCCTCAACAACTACCGCGACCGCTCGGACCGCTTCCTTTTCTGGTTCGGCATTTTCTTCGGCGGTTTCTTCGAATATTTCTGCAGCGTCTTTACGGAGCGCATCTTCGGACGCGTTTTCTGGGATTACCGGCATTTGCCGTTCAATCTCGGAGGAAGGATCAACCTCCTCTTCTGCCTCTTCTGGGGCATCGCCTCGGTCATTTGGCTAAAGAACCTCTACCCGATTATCTCTGGCCTCATCGAAAAAATCCCCGTGCGGCTAGGGAAAATCCTCACCTTCGTGGCCCTCGGCTTCCTCATTTTCGACATCGCGCTCTCCAGCCTCGCCCTCTCCCGCTATGACGAGCGGGCGAAGAACATCCCGCCGAGAACCCCCATCGGGGTCTGGGTGGATCAGGCCTTCCCCAACGAGAAAATGAAGGAAATCTACCCCACGATGACGACGATGGACGACAAGGACGATAAGCCCGTGCCCCAGGGGTCCGGGGCGGAAGGCGCGGGGTGAGGAATATAAAAACCGAAGGTTTCGACCTTCGGTTTTTTATATTCTCCCCTTGCATCTCCCGTTTTTTTTTCGTAAAATAGAAGCGTGCACGCAAAGGGCGGGAGTCTGCCCGAAAGGAGCGTGCACTATGAAAAGAACAGTCCTCTGTCTGCTGGCGGCGATCCTGCTTGCCGGCTGCGGTGCGGCCCCGAAGGAGCGTTTCCAGAACGAGACGACCTCCTCCCTGGCCCTGCCAGTCGAAACCGATAGTTCTATTTTATTGCAAAATACAGATTCTAAAGGCACCCCCTCCCCATCCCCGCCAAAAGACGAGTCTTCGGAGACGATCTTCGTCTACGTCTGCGGCGCGGTGGAGAAGCCGGGCGTCGTGGAGCTTCCCAGAGGCTCCCGGATTGCCGACGCGATTGCGGCCGCAGGCGGCCTTCTGGCAAATGCCGACACCCGCCTTGTCAACCAGGCGCGGCTTCTTGCCGACGGGGAGCAGATCACAATCCTGACAAATGCCGAGGCCGAGGCCCTTCTGGGGGACGACCCGAAGGAGAGGGCCAAACGGCTCCTCGGAAAGTCCGCGGACGAGACGAAGGAGGAGGGCGTGGGCAGTTCCACGCAAGGCACGGGCGGCAAAGTCAGCTTAAACCACGCCGACCTTACCACGCTCATGACCCTTCCCGGCATCGGGGAGGCCAAAGCCCGGGCCATCATCGAGTACCGTGAAACCTACGGGGCATTTGCCAGCATCGAGGATGTCCAAAACGTCCCCGGCATCAAGGGGTCTGTGTATTCCAAAATCAAAGATCTTGTTTCATTATAAATATATAAGGAGTCAACATGGCAAAAAAAATCTTGGTCGTGGATGATGAGCGGTTAATCGTCAAGGGCATCCGTTTCTCGCTGGAGCAGGACGGCTACGAGGTGACCTGCGCCTACGATGGCGAGGAGGCCCTTGAGTATGCAAAACAGACGGAATATGACATGATCCTTCTCGACCTCATGCTCCCCAAGCTCTCCGGCCTGGAGGTCTGCCAGCAGATTCGGGAATTCTCCAGTGTCCCCATCATCATGCTGACGGCCAAGGGCGAGGACATGGACAAGATCATGGGCCTCGAATACGGGGCGGACGACTATATCACGAAGCCCTTCAACATTCTGGAGCTCAAGGCGCGGATTAAGGCCATCCTCCGGCGCTCGAAGAAGCGCGAGGAGGAGAAGCCCGCAAGCCGTGTCGTGGAGGTCGCCGGCCTCAAGATGGACTGCGAGGCGAGACGCGTCTTTGTAAATGGCAAGGAAGTATACCTCACGGCCAAGGAATTTGACGTGCTCGAACTCCTCGTGTTCAACCCGAACAAGGTGTACAGCCGTGAGAACCTCCTCAATATCGTCTGGGGGTATGAGTACCCCGGCGACGTGCGCACCGTGGATGTCCACATCCGTCGGCTGCGCGAGAAGATTGAAGCGAAACCCAGCGAACCGAAATACGTACATACAAAGTGGGGGGTAGGCTATTACTTCCAGGGATAAGAAAAAATTCAGCTTTTTGAGGAGCCTTTGGTTCCGCATCCTGATTATCCTCGTGATCATCGGGGCGGTGCCGGCGTACCTTGCCACCGCGGTTCTTGTAAGAAGTTACCGGGACCGCGCTGTTTCTGTGCGCGAAATGAGCGTGAAGAACCAGTGCGTCATGCTCTGCGACCTCCTTTCGAGCGAGCGCTACCTTGAAAAAATCGACTCGGTGGCCGTCAACAGCCAGCTCGCGCTCCTCTCCAAAATCTACAACGGGCGCATTTTCATCGTCGATTCGGATTTCCGGGTCATCAAGGACACCTATGATCTTGACACCGGGAAGACGTCCGTCTCGAAGGACGTGGTGAACTGCTTCACGACCGGCAAGGGGTCGAGCACCTACGACGGCCGCAACGCCTACATCATTCTCACCTTCCCCATCGAGGACAGCGAGACGCGGGAGGTCACGGGCGTGATGCTGGCGGCGGTCTCGACAAATGAAGTCGAGCAGAACGCGCAGCTTCTGGAAACGCGCGGGCGTATCGTCATCATCCTGGTGACGGTTCTTGTAGTCGTGCTTGGCTTCCTGCTCTCGCGTTTTCTGGTGCGACCCTTCCACAGGGTCACCAAGGCCATCGAGGACGTCACCGACGGCTACGAGGACGAGGCGGTCTCGGTTCCGGACTACATCGAGACGGTGCAGATTACCACGGCCTTCAACCAGATGCTCACCCGCGTTCGCTCGGTGGACAACTCGCGCCAGGATTTCGTGTCAAATGTCTCGCACGAGTTAAAGACCCCGCTGACCTCCATGAAGGTCCTTGCGGACTCCATCAATGCCATGGAGGACGTGCCGGTGGAGCTTTACCGGGAATTCATGCAGGATATCACGCACGAGATTGACCGCGAAAACCGCATTATTGCCGACCTTACGTCCATGGTGCATCTCGACCGCAAGGCTGCCAAGCTTGACATCGAGAGGACGGAAATCGGAGGGCTTCTGGAGGTCATCATCAAGCGCCTCCGCCCCATCGCCCAGAAGCGTGACATCCAGCTCATCCTTGACAACCCGGAGGAGGTCTATGCGGAGGTGGACGGCGGGAAGCTCTCTCTGGCCTTCTCGAACCTTATTGAAAATGCCGTGAAATACAACGTGGACCACGGCTGGGTACGCACGGCCCTCACGGCGGATACGAAGTTCTTCTACGTGACCGTCACGGACTGCGGACTCGGAATCCCGCTGGACCAGCAGGAGCACATTTTCGAGCGCTTCTACCGCGGCGACAAATCGCACTCCACCACCATCGAGGGCACGGGCCTTGGCCTTGCCATCGCCCGCAGTGCCATCTCGCTCCACCGCGGCGCGATCCGCGTCGCCAGCAAGGAGAACGAGGGAACCACCTTCCAGGTCCGCATCCCGCTCACGGTGGAGGTGTGAGAAAAATCATTTATAGTAAGTCTTCATGCTGTGTTCTGCACTACTATGATATATTATTGCGTTTACGCACAATTAAAATTGCTGAATGGAATTGCCCTCCGGCGAAGGAGATTCTAAAGCAACTATTTCTACATAGTGAGGATTTCATTTGTTCAATAAGCATTGCAGAAAACTTAATAGGCATAAGGCGGGCCGAAGGCCCTCCGCTTCCCTCTGTCAAAAACACGGGAGCATTTGCCGGAAGACTGCCTCTCTCCTGATTCTCTCACTCGTCCTCCTCCTCGTCGGCTGCGACAACCAGGGAAAAACCGACGCGGCCAACGGGAGCGTGATCTTCTGCCTCGACGAGGACGGCGAGAGCCTGGAGAAGGAACCGCTCTCGCTCACGGCGACCACCACCATCGTCCAGATTGATGAGATTTTGGACACTTTCCAGAACCAGGTGCCCACCGACCCGCACCAGAAGCTCCTGCCCGATTCCCTGAGCGTCATCTCCCGCTCGCTGGAGGACCAGCTCCTCAGCATCAATTTCAGCAAAGAGTATCTGCAAATGTCCACCCCCCGGGAGGTGCTCGTCCGCTGCGGCATCGTCCGCACCCTCGTACAGCTGGACGGCGTGCAGAAGGTGTCCTTCTTCGTGGACGGGGAGCCGCTGACCGACTCCCGCGACCGTAAGATTGGCTTTATGACTGCGGAGACCTTCATTGAGAATTCCGGCCGCGAGATCAACAACTACCGCAGCGCCACCATCAGCCTCTTCTACGCCTCCGAGGACGGAAATCGCCTCCGCCGAGAGAGCCGCCTCATCTATTATCCGAGCTCGCAGCCCTTCGAGTGGGCCATCGTCGAGCGCATCATCAACGGGCCGAAGGTGCAGGGAAACTACCCCTCGGTACCGGCCAATACGCAGATTATCTCCGCCTCCACCTCGGAAGGCATCTGCTATATCAACCTCGGGGCGCAATTTGCCTCGGAAATGCCGGGCGTCAACCCCCGTGTGTCCATCTATTCCATCGTGAACACCCTTATTGAAGATCTCGGGGTCGACAGCGTCCAGATTTCCATCGCCGGTGAAAATGACGTCCTCTACTGCGGCGCCATCCCCCTAAACCAGCCCTTCACCGCTGACATGAGTTTGGTGGAGAACTAAATACAAAGCCTGGCAACCAGTCCATCCGACAGAAACTTCCGATGGATATTTCTGCCGGATGGACTGTTGTCCAGAAAATTCTCTTGAGGCGGATCAATCCGCCGGGGAGGCAACCATGCGTCGAAGACCCATTTGCCTCCTGTGTCTTCTTTTTATTTCCATTTTGACGATTCTCTATTTATGTGGAGTTCCCCTCCGGGCCGCACCGAAAGGTGCGGCCGAGGCGGAGGCCCTCCTTTCGACGCCGTGCGTAGCCCACCTCTCCGGGAGGGTGCGTTCGTGCAAGACACAGGGGGATGTCACCTATCTCATCCTTGAAAATACCCAGCTTCTTGCAATTCGATACGGAAACTCCCAATCCTCCGGGACGGCCCCCGCGGCTGTCTCTATGAAAGTATGCCTCGGCGGAGTGCGCATTGCGCTTAGCGAACAGGTTCATTATGCCATCGGCACGCAAATCCGCGCAGCCGGCACCCTTGCCGCCATCGAAGGCCCCACCAACCCCGGCCAGTTCGACCAGAAATTCTATTACGAGCTCCAGGGCATCTCCTGGAACCTGAAAAAGCCGGTCATTCAGGCCGCAGAGCAGCCCGCCGGGAACCCTCTCTCCACCCTTCTTGATAATTTCCGCGAAGCCCTCGCCCTCCTCGGCGAGAGCCTCACGGCCCGCATCGCCGCCATTTTCCCGGAAAATGCGGCCGCGACCCTTGCCGCGATGCTGACCGGCGACAAATCCCTCCTCTCCAAGGAGGCGAAGACCCTCTACCGCATCGGCGGCATTTCCCACATGCTCGCCATCTCCGGCCTGCACATTTCCCTGCTTGGCATGGGCCTCTACCATCTTCTCCGCAAGCTCCGCCTCCCCCAAAGAGCCACTGGCCTTGCGGCCGCCATCTTCCTCATCGCCTACGCCATCCTCACCGGCGGCTCCGTGGCGACCGTCCGCGCGGTTCTCATGTTCCTCCTCTACCTCCTTGCCAAGCGCACCCACCGCGTCTACGACGTGCCGACAGCCCTCTCTGTGGCCGCGATCCTCCTTCTTATCGAGAATCCGCTCTACCTCCTCTATGCCGGCTTCCAGCTCAGCTTCGTGGCCGTCCTCGCGCTCGCGGCCTTTCCCGGCCACGGCCGCCTCTTCTCCGGCCTGATTCTCTACCTCATCACGCTGCCGTTCACGCTCTGGCACTACTTCACAATCCCTCTCTATGGCATTCTCGTGAACCTTGTGGTCGTACCCCTCCTTCCGCTCGTCCTCGGAGCCGGCATCCTCGCCCTCGTCGGCTCCTATCTTCTGGAAGCCCTCGGCCTCTTTGCCATCGACTCGCTCCCCCTCACCCTCCTCACGGCCCCGGCCTCCTGGCTCTTCCAGGCCATCGAGCATTTGCTGGGCCTCACCGCCCGCCTCCCCCTGGCCAGTCTCCCCCTCGGCCGCCCCGACATTTGGCAAATTCTCCTCTACGTCCTCCTCCTTGCCATTTTCCTCTATGTTCTCAAAAAATGGCGCCGCACCTATCGAAAGTATGCCCTCCTTCTTGCCCTGCCGCTGCTAATCGGCATCTTCCTGCTCCGCCCGGCTAAAACGCTTGCGCTCACCTTCCTCGACGTCGGCCAGGGCGACGGCATTTTCCTCGAACTCCCGGGTGCGGCTGTTCTCGTGGACGGCGGCTCCAGCACGGTTTCGAGCGTTGGCGAAAACCGCGTCCAGCCCTTCCTCGCCTACTCCGGCATCCGGCGGCTCGACTATCTCGTGGCCACGCACGCCGACAGCGACCATACAAATGGCCTCCGCGAGATTCTGGAGGCCGTCCGGGATGGGACGGCCAGCCTCTCCGTCGGAACCCTCCTCCTACCCAAGACAAATGCCCGAAGCGAGCCTCTCGAAGATCTCGCCGCCCTCGCCCTTTCCGCCGGCATCCGCGTGGTGCACGTCCAAAGCGGCGACACGATCACCCTCGGCGATGCCTCGCTCGAAGTCCTCGGCCCCGACCCTTCCGTCGAGACCGTCCCCCTCGATGACAACGCCCAGTGCATCGTCCTCGGTCTGCATTTTCATAATTTCGATTGTCTCCTCACCGGGGATGTACAGGAGGCGGGCGAGGAAGCTCTGCTGAGAAAACTTCAAAAAAGCAATGATGCTCCGCTTTCCTCCACGCACCTCGACGTCCTCAAGGTCGCCCACCACGGCTCCAGGAATTCCACATCCTCTGCATTCCTGGAAACCACGCAGCCTAAGGTCGCCATCCTCTCCTGCGGCCGGAACAACCGCTACGGCCACCCCCACGACGAGCTTCTCTCCCGCCTGGAAGCCTCCGGCGCCAAAATCTACCGCACCGACCTCCAGGGGGCCATCACCATCGAAGTCCTCCCCCAAGGCGAGGGCTTCACGGCCACCACGTATCTGTAATTCCAAAAACTCCCTGTCCATTCACCTAACGTCTCACAAGCCACACTTCTTCCTTTTTCGCCACTTTCATCCTTCCATGAGCATCTACCGTATCGCACACGGAAGGATGATTCTTCCTTTTTCGCCACTTTCATCCTTCCGTGAGCACCTACCGTACCACATACGGAAGGATGATTCTTCCTTTTTTGCCCCTTTCATCCTTCCGGAAGCTCCTACCGTACC
>CADCQU010000205.1 GCA_902803635.1 uncultured Lachnospiraceae bacterium
TCCGCCTTGCAGGACGAAATTTATACTTCGCATCTTTCCTAAGTTATTTTCGAACAGCTCCTAAATTCCTTACGCGGCTCTGTGAATCAGAAAAACAGCGGCGGGAAGCCCGCCGCCGAATGAAAAAACAGATGAGAAACCTTTAAATTCAGGATAATTCCTGAATGTACGAGATCGTACAGGAGGCGGCTGCCTGCGAAGCCACGATTTTGCATACAAACACCCTCTTACACAGGCGCAAAGCCCATAGAGCATTTGCTGGTCCACGGTAATACGCCCCGCCGGCCATTTGCCAAAATCGTCACAGTCCCCTGCCGGACCCGCCGCAGGCGCAAAGCATTCCCACCTGCCCCTTCCGAAATAAAAAACTCATCGAAACATCGGCAAACCATCCACAAATACTCGCTTCCCCGACTTTCATGGCTTGCTATCGAAGCTGCAGGGGCACCGCGTATGCTCGGAGGCCACGGAATCAAAGGTTCCACCAGCCGCCATGGACTTGCAGCAAATCTCACATACTCAGCTGCAGAGCGCTGCGCGTGCGCTCGATGACGTAGGAGCGGGTATTCCACCAGCCATCATGGTCGTGGTAGTAGCGAAGGTACGGCGTCCCTTCCGCGCGGCATTTGTTGCGAAGCGCGTATACGTCCGTATTCTCCGAGATGACCTCGACCACCAGCACCTTCTGTCCGCCCTTAAAGAAGGTATACATCGTCGCCGGACGGCTGTAATTCAGCTTCTGTTCCGTGACATCGTAATCCGTAAACTCATCGCGGAAAATCTCGCGGAAATATTTGTCGTATTTTCCATGATAATTGAACTGGTTCGGCTCCTTGGGCATGTTCGGCCCCCAGGAATTCCCGCTGGCCATGCCGGACGGACCATTATAGACATCCGATGGGGCCTGGTAATCCGGCGAGACGATATTCTGCGCCTGTACCGGCTTCGACGAGGGCACCACCGTACCCGTATGGCCCGCCAGCGGATCCTTGAACGGAGCATCCGGATTCTTCGCCTTCTGCGCGTTTACCTCCTTCTCCGCCGCGTTCACGATGTCCTTCAGTTTCTCCAGCGCCTTCGCGGCCTCGTCATCGCCGCCAAATATCTTCGAAAAAATTCCCATAACATTCCCCTTTCCATGCAAAAGCATCTTCCATCCATATATCTTTGGTTTCCTTCGTGCGATGAAAATGCATCCTCCATCCGCAGTCAACTTTCCTCAACGTGAACACATTTGCACGCAAACTCCTCTCTGCAAATGCATCTTATACTATTGTACCATGTTGTCCAACATTCGTCTATGCAAATGCCGATTTTTTCTCCCATTTCCCTGCCATTTCCCTGCCGCCTTTACCGTGCGGCCCCTCTCCGTCACGGCTTCGCCGTGACACCTCCCCCTTGAGGGGGAGGCAATGGGTTATTCTTTCCCATTCTTTTTCGAGGCAGAAACGTTGCGAACGAGCCACGCGACGAAGGCAGCAAGAAGGAACCCCGTCACATACCCGGCCATGTCGATGCAGCAGTCCCGAAGGCTCCCGCCACGGCCCGGGACGAAGAGCTGGATTGTCTCGTCAATCAGGGGAACCGCAATCAGCAGCATCCCTCGAAGGAGCCATTTGCCTCTTCCAACCATCCGGCCCGTCGCGATGCGAACGAGAATGCCAAGCCCCGCAAATTCCGTAAAGTGCGCAAGCTTCCGCACCAGGTGGTGAAATTTTTCATCAGACATGGAAAAACCTAATTTTTGCACAATAGAATAAAGGAACTTACTGATGGAACCGGAAACACTCCCCGAAGCTTCACCGCTCAAAAGGGAATTTGAAAAAATAAAGACCACGTAAGCGGCAATAAGGAGCCACGGAAGGATGGCCAGCCACCCTCCTCCCTCCCCCTTTTTCCTTTCACAAGCACACATAGAGAAACTACACCTCATTATATTTTTATGCACCACACATCATACCAGAAACAGCCGGCTCTTAAAAGAGCCGGCTGCCCATTTATTTCATTTATGTTCCCCAAAATTCTGCCCAGAAGTCCCTCTCTTCAGGCTCCTCGGCTTGTTCCTCGCGGGCGGTGTCGTCCTCCGGCCAGTGGAAATCGTCATCCTCCTGGTCATCATTTGCCGTGTCGTTAGTGGCCTGTCCGCCCCACGGCCCGTTGCCGCCGGTCGTCCCATTTCCGGAAGTACCTCCCTGGCCGCCATTCGTCGTGTTGCCACCGGTCGTACCGCCTCCGAAAACGCTCCCCTGGCCGCCATTTGCCGTGTCATTGGTGGTCTGTCCGCCCCACGGCCCGTTGCCGCCGGTCGTCCCAGTTCCGGAAGTACCTCCCTGGCCGCCATTTGTCGTGTTGCCACCGGTCGTTCCGTCCCCGAAAGTGCTCCCCTGGCCGCCATTTGCCGTATTGCCTGTATCGGACGGAGACGTTGTCGATACTTCCTCTTCGTCATCATCGCTGCGGCCCCAGAACCAATCCCAGAAGCTCGACCCGCCGGTCGGACGTGGGGTCGGCGTCGGCGTCATGGTCGGCGTCGGCGTGGCCGTGATCTGGTGAATCGCGCAAGGCTTGCCGTCCTCCCCATAGGAATACGGAACCACATAGATTTTATCCTCAGTCCCTTCTGTCGCTTCCTTTAGATACACACGGAAGTAGGTCATCGGGCAGAGGACGTCGCCCTTCTTGCCGTTCGTCCTCCAGCCCCCGAAGAAGGACCAGACCTTCTCATCCTCCTCACGAACCGCCACCTTCTGGTGCGAATACGAACAAATCTCCACCTTCACGTGGCAGTCGCAAATCTCGGTCGGCTGCGTCCCGGGAGCGTAGAATTCCTCGGTTGTCATGTTACCCTGCACGGTGTCGTCGCAGAGCCCCGGCACCGCCAGTTTTCCGCATTTTCGGCAAATGCTGACCTTCTCTAGTCCAGTGTTTTCGGCAAATGCCCTCTCCGCAAGTCCTGCGTGGGCATTTTGCATGACCTCCCGCCAAATGACCTTCACGTAGCCGCTATCGGTCTGGCCGGAATTGTCGTCGTTGCCGCCCCAGACCCCGCAGGTGAGGTAGGGCGTGTAGCCGATGAACCAGGCGTCCCGCACATTGGAGGTCGTGCCGCTCTTCCCGGCCGCCGGCATGTCCGTAAGCCGTGCCTCCACGCCCGTGCCGGACTCGACCACGTCCTGCATCGCAGCCGTCAGGAGCGAGGCGGTATTTGCCGAAACCGCCTGGTGCACCTCCTGTTCCTTTTCAAGGATGGTTTGCCCGTCCGCAGACAGAATTCGCGTGTAATAGATTGGCGTCCGATACTGCCCGCCGCGGGAAAGCGCGTTGTAGGCGGCGGTCATTTCCATATTTGTCACGCCCCCGTGGGTGCCGCCGAGGGCGAGGGCCTCGACCATGTCCTCGTCCGTGAGCGTCGAAATGCCAAATTTCCGAAGCCGGGAGACGACATTTTCCATGCCCTCCTCCTGGAAGCACTTGAGGGCCACGATGTTGCCGGAGCGTACGATTGCCTCGTGCACCGTGGTCTTGCCCAGATACCGGCCGTCCGAATTCACAAGCGAGGTGCCGTTGCTGTAGGTGGCCGGCGCGTCGTCGATGGCCGTGCCGAGTGTGAATTTTCCATCCTCAAGCCCGGCCGCGTATTCCCCGATAATCTTGATCGTCGAACCCGGCTGCCGGAGTGCGCTGGTGGCCCGGTTGTAGAGAAGGCTCCCCTCCTTCGTCCCGCGCCCACCGACCATCGCCCGCACCTGCCCGGTCGCGTTATCGAGGACGACCAGCGAGATTTGGGCGTTCTCCGGGAGCAGGTCGTCGCGCATTGCAATGTCCTCGCAAATACGCTGGATCCGGTTGCTTTCGGTGGACTCGATAGTGAGTCCGCCGCGGTAGAGCTTGTCCCATGCCTCCGCCTCGGTCATACCGAGCTGTTCCTGTAAGTCGTTGATGATTTCATTGACCAGAGCGTCCTCGAAATAGCTCATGATCTGCTGCTTGTGGCCGGTGCTGCTGACCGCCGCGATACGTTGATACACGGGGTCTGCATTTGCCGCATCATGCTCCTCCTGGGTAATCATGCCGAGTGTGAGCATTTTGGCGAGCACCAGCTTTTTGCGGCCCTCGTTCTCCTCCGGGTGCGTCAGGGGGTTGTAGGTGGTCGGGTTCTTGGTGATGCCGGCCAGCACCGCGCACTCCGAGAGGGTCAGGTCCGAGACGTCCTTGTCAAAATAGTATTTCGCGGCGGTCTCGACGCCCCAGTTGCCGCCGCCCAGGTTGATGGTATTCAGGTAATTTTCAAGAATCCAGTTTTTATCTACTTTCCGTTCCAGGCTCCATGCCATCGACTGCTCCTGGATTTTCCGCTCGATCTTGTCAAAGAGGGTTTTCTCCTCTGTCCAGCCCGTCAGCACGTTGTTCTTGATGAGCTGCTGCGTGATCGTGCTGGCGCCCTGGGTGAAATTCCCGCCCGAGGTGATGCCCTTGACAATTGCGCGGATGACGCCCTTGAAATCGACACCGTGGTGCTCGTAGAAGCGCTCGTCCTCAATCGCGACGAAGGCCTGCTGCAGGTTCTTCGGAATTTCCGAAAGGCGCACGTACACGCGATTCGACTCCTGCCCGCTCAGCGTGAGGGCCACATTTCCCTCGACGTCCAAGACCGTCGAGCGGTAGTACTGCGGCTGTACGTCGAGAAGGTCGAGCTTCGGGGCCTTCGCTGCGCACACAAGGTAAAAAATCCCAAAACCTAAAATAGTAATGAACAGGAGGCTCATCAGAACGATGGCCGTTCTCCCAAGGACTCGCCAAATGCGCTTCCTGCGTTTTTTGCGGGGTTTCGGGGCGGGTCCCAGCCGGTGCGGTTCACCGCCGTCCCCCTCCTGCCAGTAAACATCCTCCTCCGGAGCGCTATGCACCTCGGGGCCGTAGCCGTCTGGAACATAATACTCCGGGCCAAGGCCGTCCGGACCGTAAGTCTCCGGGCCATAACCTTCCGGACCATAGTTCATCGGGCCATTAGTCTCCGGGCCGTAAATTTCCGGACCATAACCTTCCGGGCTGTAGTTCATCGGGCCACTAGTCTCCTGAACGTAATTTTCTGGACCGTAATCCTCCGGGCCATAATTTTCACGACCGTAACCTTCCAGGGCGAAATTTTCTGGTCCATAGTTTTCCGGATCATATCCTTCCGGATCGTAGTTCATCGGTTCATTAGTCTCCGGAACATAACCTTCCGGGCCGTAATTCTCGGGAACACCCCCTTCCGGGCCGTAGCCCTCCTCTCCATGCTCTTCCTGCGGATAAGAAGCACCATCCCAGGAATAACCATTTTCTACTGGATACGAATTTGCATCCGGGGTGTAGCCATTAATCTCGGGAGCATAACCATTTGTCTCAGGAGGATATCCTTCCTCCGGAGGATACCCATTTGCCTCAGGAGTATAGCCTTCCTCCGGAGCGTAACCATTTGCCTCAGGAGTATAGCCTTCCTCCGGAGCGTAACCATTTGCCTCCGGAAGCTCTCCCTCCAGCTTCGACCTCTTTTTTGCGAGGCGTTTCTCTTGCTTTTCTCTCTTTTTCCTTTCCCTTTTTTCAGCTCTAGACTCATTCATGCTATCGTTTGGATCCGCGTCAAAGGTTTTCTTGCCCATAATTCACCCCCTTTCGTCCGCTTTCACCAAGCCTATGTTACTACTTGCATAGAATTTATAACAGAAAAATGTGTGCAAATCATGTTCTTCATATTTCGCAAATCTTAAATTCTTCCCCTCTTCCCATTCATTTATTACGAAAGCTTCCCCCTCCCGTCACCTCCGTGTAACAGTTCCGTCACCTTCCGTTTTGCCGTGCGAAGGCTCGGCCTTCAACACGAATCCGCACTTTCCTCTTGTCTCTTACGTTCTTTTCCGCTATATTTGTGTTATTGGACATGACGGTTCCGCCGTTCCCTGCAAAGCAAAACGAGCAGCGTCATTCCATTTGTCAATCCTGCGTCGGGCATTTGTCTCATAATTCATAATTTCTTTATCTCCTGCATTTGCCTTAAGATAGACCGCCCGAAAGGTTCCCATTTGCAAGCTACTTTTTCCAAGATTGAGGATTTGTATCCATGTTAAAAATCATCTACGGGAATGTCCCGAACAGCATTTATCACACAAACGTGTATTTTAA
>CADCQU010000206.1 GCA_902803635.1 uncultured Lachnospiraceae bacterium
CAAATGCCAGCGACAGGGCGCAGCAGATCGTGGATTTTCCAATCCCGCCCTTGCCGTAAATTGCGATTTTTTTCATAAAACCACCTCAGTTTTTCGCATGGATTACCCATGCACATGCATTGGATGGATGAAATTCCACGATATTCCTTAGTTCTTCGCGTAGATCGCCCGTGCGCTGACGCCCGGAAGGCTTCCGAGCTTGCCGGCGAGGGTGTTGATGAGGTCGGCGGGCGCGTCGAGGGCCACGCTGATGATGCTGACGCCGCGCTTTTCGTACGGGATCCCCATGCGGCCGATGATGTAGGCCGCCGCCCCGTGCAAAAGGTCCTGGACGGCATTTGCCGCATTTGCATCCTCTATGATAATTCCCAGAATGGCGAGCCTTGTACCCATATGGCCTCCTGTCAAATATTTAGGGTTCCGGGGCAGCTGCGGCTTCCGAAAAAAGAAGCGCACCCCGAAGGATGCGCAAAAGACAGCCAAATGGCTGTGAAGGGTCTTTTAAACGCAGCTTCGGACGCAACGGACGTTTTGCCCTCAGATGTGCAGGTATATGTTGGGGGAGCTTTCCGGTCAGGCGACGACCTTTCCGTAAGCTGAAGTCCATTATAACATAATTCCCCAAAAATGGGGGATATATTTTCTATTTTTGTAAGGATCCCGTAAGTTTTTCGCAAAGTTAACGGGATTCTTCGTCGCTACGCTCCTCAGAATGACAAAAAGATGGTACGTCTGAATAGAGAATAACAAAAAACTTACAACGTCGTCCTCTCAGCGTACCAGACAACGCCATTGTAGGTCCAGCCGGCTTTTTTCCTCGCAAGGGCCGTGGTGCGGCTCGTGGTGTAGAAGTAGGTCGGCTTTTTCCCTTCCTTGCAGAGCTCGTAGACGGGCACCTCGTCGGACATGGAGGCGTAGAAGGCAAAGCTCGCCTCATTGCCGGCCTTGATGGCGGCCTTGGCCTTGGCGCGGGAGAGGGTATAGCGGCGGCGTTTCGTCTTCACGTCGTAAATGCAATACACCGCCTTTTCGGATTTTCCGGCCGCGCGGAAGGCTTTCTGGCAGTGCCAGCCCTGGCGGGTAAGCTTTTTTACGGTGTCGGTATTGATGGTATAGAGGTACGCGCCGTCCTTTTCGCAGGCATAGACAAAGATCTGCTTTACCGAGACGGAGCACTCGGCGAAGACACCGTTGCCGGCGGTGGCGGTGATGGTGCAGGAGCCACAGCGGACGGCTTTGACATTTCCCTTCGCGTCGACCGTTGCCACCTTCGGGTTGCTGCTCTTCCAGGTGATGTCGCGGTCCACGGCATCCTCCGGTAAGGCAAGGGCCGTGAGACGGACGGAGAGGCCGACGTTTAGCTCCGCGCTCGTCCTGTTAAGCGAGACCTTTGTCACATGCGCGTAGGAGGCGACGAGGAGACAGGAGGCCTGCGTGCCATTTGCCGTGGCTGCCGTGATGGTGGTGGAGCCTTCGCGGTTGATGGTGACGAAGCCCTGCGGACTCACCGCCGCCACCCACTGGTCGCTGGAGGACCAGATGACCGTCGCGTCCACGGCGTCCTCCGGGGAGGTCGTCGCGGTGAGGGTCAGGGAGCGGCCAACGTAGCCTTCCACGTAGGTTTCGCTCAGCGTGACCTCCTGCACGGGGGGAGGCGTGACCACGATGCTGCAGAACGCCCGTGTTCCATTTGCCGTCCCCGCAAGGATGGTGCAGGCACCGGCCGTCTGGCTGGTCACGAGGCCGTTCGCGTCCACCGTCGCCACCTCCGGGTCGCTCGATGTCCAGAAAATCTCCGGGTCGGCGGCACCTAAAGGGAGAGCATAGGCAGATAGCGACAGAATGTCTCCAATGCCCATCTCCGCGTGTTCCGTATCAAGGTCAATCATCGTGACGGGAGGAAGCTTTACGGAAAGGTAGCAGAACGCGCGGACGCCATTTGCTGAGACCGCGAGAATCGCGCAGGTGCCGAGTGAAATGGTGGTGACGAGGCCATTCGCGTCCACCGTGGCCACGGACGGGTCGCTGGACGACCACGTGATGGCGGTGTCGATGGCATCCTCGGGGATGGCAAATGCCGTAAGCTGGAGGTTTTCCCCAATAATGAGGTCTGCCGTCGCCCGGTCAAGGACGACCTCCGTCACGTGGGGGTAGGCTGCCGTGACCTTGCAGTAGGCCTTGACACCGTTGTCGGTCATGGCACGGATGGTCGCCGTGCCCTCCGCGAGGGCCGTGAGGAGGCCCGTGTCGCTGACCGTGCAGACAGCCTCGTTCCCGGAGACCCAGGTGAGGTGGTCGGGGGCTTTTTTCGGGAGGACCGTCGCGGTGAGCTGCCAGGTCGTTTCGGGACGGAGGGTGAGGGTGCTCTCGCTGAGGACGACCTCCTTCGGGCTCGGCAGCGGACGTTTGGCGCGGACCTCGGGGGACGTGCCGGGCTCGTAGGAGATGCCGCCTTTGACCGGGACGATCTTGTAGGTGCAGAAAAGGTCCGCGCAGAGCTCGGTGTCCACGAAGGAGCGGACGTCGGAAGCTGTGGTTCCAATCAGGGTATAAACTCCAAGGATAGGGTCGTCCTCTTCAGCAGTATCGGAAGAAACACCTTCCGAGCTCTCGGTTTCTGCGGCTTCGCTCTCCGCTGCCGGAAGGGGCGAAGAGCCATCCTCCGCAGGGGTGTTTTCCTCCTCCACCAGCCGCCACACCTCGTAGCCTTCCGCGTCCTTCGCGGCGGACCAGGTGAGGGAGAGGCCGTCCTCGGTGTTCTTGTGAAGGACGAGGTTCGTTACCGCGTCCGGAAGTTCTGCCTCGCTCCGGTCATTTGTCAGGGAACGGATGCAGAGGTTTCCGCGTGCGCCCTTGTACGACTTCTCGGCAAGGTCCACCCAGGCGCCATTTGTAAAATAGAAGCTCTCCGCCTCGTGCATGGTGACGTCCATGTTGAGCTGTTCTTTCCAGAGATTGTCGCACTCGCGGTCGATGGGCTTTTCGGTTTCGATGACCACGGCAAATGTCTCGCCGAGGGTGAGGGGGACGGGATTTGTCAGCGGGATGGTGTATTTTCCGGCGAGCGCGAGGGTCCCGGTCGTCGTGGCCTCCTCGATCAGCGTCCCGCTCTCGGGCTGGTAAGCGTCCGCCAGATTCCGATAAATGGACACACGGTATGCGCCGGGGGCATTTTCGGAAGCGTCAAATTGCACCGCCGAAAGCTCTTCGGCTTCCTTGACGGCCACGAAGACGTTGGCGACCTTGGTCGTGGCCACGCTCTTTACGCTGTGGAGCTGCCCGTCGTAGTAGTATTGGTTGTCGTAGGTTTCGCCCTTGTCCATGTCGGCCATCTCGTAGATGTAGGCGGCCTGGGCGAGGCTCGTGTCGTAATAGGAAATCCAGAAATAGGACTCCTCGTCAAAGCGGGTGTCCGTCGAATGACTGTTCCGGATGAGCCAGGCCCCGTTCCCCGGAGGAAGCTCTTTGAAGTTTTCGGCGGGATATGCATCGTCCCAGCCCACGGCGGTCACGACGTGGTTGAACCAGTCCAGCTCATAGTTATAGTAGGCATTTGTCTCGGAATTGAGGTATTTCGGGTCCGAATTGTAGGCCACGCCGGCCGCGCCATTTGCCAGAATGGCTTCTTTTATAATGTGGGAGTTCTCGTGGAGGTTCACGTAGAAGGCGTTTTTGAGATAGGCAATATCATAATTCGTGGCAAATTCGTCGGCGAGACCATCTGCCAGCACGTTTTCTGCGTTTGCATAGGAAGTCTCGTCGGCATCTGCTGTATAGCCCTTCTGCCGCATGAGGCTCTGGGAGGCCATCGCGAGGTTCCCGCCGAAGTTCAGGAAGTGCCTGTGGCTGCCGAGCGTAAGGTCGAGGTACGCAAGGTCATCCGTCGGACCCGAGATCGGCTCGGGGCACTGGTGGTAGGCGAAATAGGCAAGCTGCAGCTCGCTGTAATTGGTTTCGCGGCTTGCCGGTGCGAGCTTGTCCCGAAGGCCGTGGTTGATCATGTAGAATTCGGCGAGGGCCGCGGCCGCGTGCGCCCAGCAGCTCCCGTAGTGGACGCCGTTCGTGGTCTGGTTGCGCGTGGCGGGGTAACGCTCCGTAAGGTAGGCGAGGATCTCGTCCTCGGTGGGGTAATCCGGGAATTTCGAGGGGAGCACATCCGGATCTTCCGGAACCACCTCCGGATCCGGATCCTCGGGGTCGTCTTCCAACGGATCTCCCGCCGGCCTGGCGGACTGGTCTTCCTCCCCGTCCACCATCATCTCCTGGACGGCCGCGTAGCGGAGGCTCTGGTCGACGGCCGCCACGTTGTTCTCGTCCCAGGGCGCGGCGGCATAGCCATCGTCCCACGCCTCCGTTCCGGCTTCGGCAAATGTCAGCTCCGTTTCAGTTTCGGCAAATGCCGCTTCCGCGGGGAGTGTCGAGAGGGCCAGCAGGACGGACAGGACAAATGCAAGACCTTTCTTTACGCGCATGGTTTTCTCCTTTTAACGGTCAAGGTCAAAGGTCAGCGTGAGGCGGTTTTGGCCGTCCTCATAGGCGTAGTGGGTGGTTTTGGCAATATTCTGGATGAGGAGGATGCCCATGCCGCCGGTGTCGAAGTCGTCAAAGTCCTTGTCGGGAGAGGCCTCGAAGGGGTTGAAGGGGGTGCCGTCGTCAACGAAGATGAGGCTGAGGTCGCTGTCATTTTTGCGGATTTCGTAACCGATGGCGGTGGCTTTGGAGTAGCTGATGATGTTGACGAAGGCCTCCTCCGCGGCGAGGAGGATCTGCTTGGCTTCGGGGCTTCTTCCCACGATATTTAAAACCGTCTCCTTGATAACGTCAAAAGAGGAGAGGGCGGGCTCCAGCGAGCCGTAGAAGGCTGGGTTGTTCATGGAAATATCCTCCTTTGAAGGGGTGGCTGTTGAAACGGCGGTCGCCGAGGTGCCATTTGCCGAAATGATGCCCGCCGAGGAATCATTGGTCGCCGGGGCGCCATTTGCCGAAACGATGCCCGCCGAGGAAGCATTGGCCGCCGGGGCACCATTTGCCAAAGTGATATCGCCCGAGGAATCGTCCGCCGAAGGGGCTGCGTTGTCGCCACCGAGATACCGTACGGTGGCCATGGTCATGTCGTCAAATTGTTCCGCTCCGGCGGCGAAGGTGTCGACGGAGGAGAGGACGCCGGCGAGGACGGCCTGCGTGGACGTCTGTTCGGTCTGGAAGAATTTCAGGAGGCGGTCCATGCCGTAGAAGGTTTTGTCGATGCTCACGGACTCGGTAATCCCGTCCGTGTAGAGGAAAATGCCCTCTCCGGGGGCGAGCGTAAACTCTTCGTCCTCCAGGCCCGCATCTTCAAAAAGTGCCATGGCAATGCCGGGAGCAGGTGTATACAAACGTGGCTCGCCGTTTCCGTAGAGGACCGGCGGGTTATGCCCGGCATTTGCCGCAAGAACCTTTCCTGTAAGCACGTCCAGCACCATGGCAAAGACCGTGACGAACATGCCCTCGGGATTCTGTGCGCAGAGCTCGTCATTTGCCCGGTTCAGGGCCTCCGCGGGGCTAAAGCCCAGCGAGAGAAGCTCGTGCAGTGTGGATTTCGCCATGGCCATAAAGAGCGCAGCCGTGATTCCCTTGCCGGAGACGTCCGCCATGACCACGCAGAGGTTCCCGTCGCGGCGGAAGAAGCAGTCGTAGAAATCGCCGCCGACCTCCCTCGCCGGCCGCATGGAGGCGGAAACCTCCGCGGCTGCCTTTTTCTCATAGAAGGTGGCCGGAACCATGCCGTATTGGATATTGCGGGCGATATCGAGCTGGGCATGGACACGGGCCTGCGCATCGGCAATCTTCTTCTGGTTCTCGGTGTAGACGCGGATGTCCTTCGTCATTTTCTTGAAGGAGTCTGCAATCTCCTGCATTTCGTCCATCGAGGTGATGTGGAGCGGCTCCGCATGGAGATCCTGGCCGGAGGCAAAGCCAGACATCGCCTTGGAAATTTTGGCGAGCGGCAGGAAGACGCGCCTTCGCAGGATGAAGACGAGCAGGAACATCGTGGTCAGGAGGACGAGGAAGTATGGGATGGTGGCTGCAAGGAAGGAGCTGAGAAACTGGCTCACGAAGGAGGATACGAGGATGTCGCCCGTGATGACCGCGACCACCTTGCCGCTGTGGTCCTTGACGGGAAGCGTCCAGGAAATCACCTTGCCGTATTTATTGTCCGAGCTCCAGTACTGCGGCTCCTCGCTCCCGGCGAAGGCGGCCTTCTCCGCACTGCTAAAGTCCGCATCGATGACGGTGCCGTATCTTCGCTCGGCGCGCACCATGGCGTCATCCGTATCACTGCTCGCGACAACGTAGAGGAACTCTACGCTATGGTCGTAAGGCCCTTTGGTGACGACGTAAATGTACTGCAGGCCGAACTTCTGGCAAATGTCTCGCATCAGGATTCGGGAGGAGGAGTAGGCTCCGGCGCTGATGGGCTTTGTAAGATCGATGTCCATCAGGATGGTCTTGCAAAGCTCCAGGGCTCCGAGGGCATCCTTTTTTGTCTCCGCGAGGATGCGGTCGAATTGGAGCTTGAAGGACAGGAGTCCGGAGATAATCGTGCTGAGAAGGATCGCGATGAGGAAAAGGCGCAGGATGACGGCCTGGATGGAGTGCTTTTTGCGCAAGGAATCCATGAGGGTCGCTTTGGGGGTTTCGGTGTTTTTCCTGGAATTGGACATAGATTTCTCCTTGGAAAAGAATTTGAAAGAGGCGGGAGGATTCCTGGTTGCGAGGGCGACATTTGGAGAGTGCCAAATGGAATCCTTTCGCATGAGATCAGCATGGGAGCTGCCAAATGGAATCCTTTCGCATGAGATCAGTCTGGGAGCTGCC
This sequence comes from uncultured Lachnospiraceae bacterium, assembly GCA_902803635.1. Taxonomy (GTDB): domain Bacteria; phylum Bacillota; class Clostridia; order Lachnospirales; family Lachnospiraceae; genus Chordicoccus. The sequence goes on from CADCQU010000206.1 coordinate 6,859, forward strand.
AAATGGTATATTTGCACAGGCTACATTTTCGACGGTTGGTCCATGATGCCGCTAAGCCAGGCCCTGTCCGGGAGCTGCAGGGAAAAGACGACAAGGCGAAGGGACGGGAAGGCGGACACGGGGGTCTTGAGGGACTCCTCCAGCGGAAGGCAGCGGCATTTACAGAGGGCTTCCTTGAGGGTCCAGAGGCGAAGGCGCTCGCTGGCATCGGCGGAGGCTTCGCCGGGGGCAAAGAAATGCTCCGCAACCTCCGGATCGACGGCAGTTGTCTCGACGTCCACCCCGCAGGGAACCTTCGCGACGGCGCAGGCCGCCCAGGGGCCTGCGTGTGAGAGACTGAAATGCACGGGCGTCCCTTCGAGGTAGGGCTTCCCGTAGGGGTCGCGAAGGATGTGCAGGTGTTTTCCCGGCGGTTCTTCGGCATACAGAAGGCCGCCGGGAGAGAGCGCTTGCAAATGGCTGGCGAAGCTTTCCGGATGCTGCAGCGGTGCGGCCGCTTCCAGGGCTTCGGCGAGCATTTGCCGCGATAGCACCTCCGCAAAGAGCGTCCGTATGCGGTCGGCGTTCTGCCGATAGCGTAGGACGCGGGCGTGGGAGCTATCGGGCAGAAGCGAAAGACAGGCTTCCGCCGGCGATTGCAGCAATTCGTGAAGAGAAAGAAGACCGATGCGCATGCCTTCTGCAAGGAAATATTGTATCTGCATGGCCAGGCGGATCCTTTCCTATAATCTGTTCTCCATTTTACACCAAATTCCTTAGAAATGCTTTACTTATTCTGTGAAAAATTTAGATTTTTGCATTTGCAGGAAAACGCAAAAAATCCCACGGGCGGCTGGCCCGTGGGAAATATGATCAGATGCAGGGAATAATCAGAAGATTCCCAGAAGGTCGCTGAAGGCGGTGAGGGCACCGTCGGTGTCCTTGGCGAGGACCTTCTTGGCAAGGAGCTTGCCGAGCTGCACGCCTTCCTGGTCGAAGCTGTTGAGGTTCCAGATAAAGCCCTGGAACATGACCTTGTTCTCGAAATGCGCAAGGAGCGCGCCGAGCGATGCGGGCGTGAGCTGCTCGCCCACGATGATGCTGGACGGGCGGTTGCCGGCGAAGAATTTGTTCGGGTTGTCGCTCGATTTGCCGAGGGCAAACGCCATAATCTGGGCGGCGACATTTGCCGAAAGCTTCTGCTGGCTCGTGCTGCCTTCGATGACAACGTCGTTGGCCATCTGGCTCTTCTTATAGCCGACGAACTGCAGCGGGATGATGTCCGTGCCCTGATGGAGCAGCTGGTAGAACGAATGCTGGCCGTTCGTGCCGGGCTCGCCGAAAATGATGGGGCCGGTGCGGTAGCTGACCGGTTCGGCGAAGCGGTTCACGCTCTTGCCGTTCGACTCCATGTCAAGCTGCTGCAAATGTGCCGGGAAGCGGATGAGGGCCTGCGAGTAGGGCAGGACCGCCGTTGCGAAGGCACCGAGGAAATTGCGCTCGTAGACGCCGATGAGGGCGTCGAGCATGGCCGGGTTCTGGCAAATGTCCGTGTTCCTGGCGAGCTTGTCCTCTGCGGCCGCGCCTTCGAGGATCTGCGCGAAGACGTCCGCGCCAAATGCAAGCGAGAGGATCACGCCGCCGACTGCGGAGGTTGCCGAGTAACGGCCGCCGATGTAGTCGTCCATGTAGAAGGAGTCGAGGTAGTCGGGGTTGCCGGCCAGCGGGGAGGTCTCGCTTGTGACGGCGAGCATGTGCTTCGACGGGTCGAGGCCGGCCGCGATGAGCGCGTTCTTTACGAAGGCCTCGTTGGTCAGGGTCTCCAGGGTCGTGCCGGATTTGGAGACGACGATGAAGAGGGAGTGCGCAAGGTCAACGGTGGCAAGGACTGCGGAAGCATCGTCCGGGTCCACGTTGCTGATGAAGCGGGCTTCCATCTTGAAACAGCCATTTGCCCTTGCCCAGTTTTCGAGGGCGTGGTAAAGCGCGCGCGGGCCAAGGTCGCTCCCGCCGATGCCGATCTGGACGGCGGTGGTGAACTTCTCGCCCTTTTCATTTGTAATCTCGCCGGCATGGACCTTCGCGGCAAATTCGCCGGCGCGGCGCTGCTGCTCGACGTAGAAGAGGCGCTTGTCGGTTCCATCGGCGAGCACCGGCTCCCCGAGCTGCCCGCGGCAGAGCTGGTGGAGCACCAGGCGCTTCTCGCCGGTGTTGATCATCTCACCGTTGTAGAGGGCCTCGTACTTTTTCGTGAGCTCCGCCTCGTCCGCCAGTCCCTGCAGGGCGGCGAGGATGTCGTCGTCCACCTGCTTGGCGGCGAAGCTGTAGACCATGCCGCTCGACATGGGAACCTGGTATTTGGCAACACGCTCCGCGCCTGCCTCCCCCGCAAGGGCGACAGGAAGCTCCGGGGCCTTCAGGGCCGCCAGCTTTTTGTAGGAATCCAGCTTATCAAAATTTAACCACTGCATATTTGTTCCTCCTATGAACAGAATGGCCGAAGAAATACCTACAACAAATATACTAAAAACGGAGAGATTTTTCAATGAAATCTATCGAAATTTCCTAAAAATTCATTTTTTCTTTGGCGGCTTAAGCCTCCGGAAGAAAAAACTTCGACCGAGGATAATATGTATATAGAATTGTGAAAACGTTTCTAATATGTGCATGGCTTGATGTTTTGCACAAAAATGGGTGTGGATTTTTTGTGCATATTGTCGATCAAAAGGGTTCGGAAATTGGCGTTTTGCACGAAAAATCCACACCAAAATTCGTACAACATTCCGTCTTGTGCAGAGTGTGGATACATTGGTATGCTGGAAGCACGAAACCGAGGCCGCGGGCAGTTGGAACGGGATATGGGGCGGCCTGGAAAGGGGGCAGACATGGGAGTGGAAAAGCAGGATTGGATTCAGGAAGACCGAAGGACGACTGGAAGGCCGGAACGGCCGGGAGGGTACGGGGCTGATGCGGAACGGCAACGAGGGAGGCAAATGGAGGAGGAGCGGCTGGAACGGCTGCGGGGGTACCTCGTGGAGGAGCTTGGCCCCGAGAACGCCAGGGAGGATGCCGTCATCATGCAGAAGATCACGGCCCTTGTCGGGGAGGAGCATCGAAAAAGCCCGATGACGCTCGCGGTCCGCTCACGGCTTGCGGCGGAGCTATTTGCCAGCGTGCGGGGACTTGGGCTTTTGCAGGAACTTCTCGACGACCCGGAGGTGACCGAGATCATGGTCAACGGCCCGGAGCGGATATTTGTCGAGAAGGACGGAAAAATCCGTCGCTGGGAGAGGTCCTTTCCCTCGGAGGAGAAGCTGATGGACCTCATCCGGCAGGTCGCGGGCAAATGCGACCGCGTGATTAACGAGCAGAGCCCGGTGGTGGATGCGCGACTTGCGGACGGGAGCCGCGTCTGCGCGGTGGTGCCGCCGGTGGCCCTTGGCGGCGCGGTCCTCTCCATCCGGAAATTTCCGAAGGAGCCGATCACGCTCTCGGAGCTGGTGCGGCTCGGGACGATTCCCGGGGAGGCGGCCGACTTCTTAGCCCGCCTCGTGCGCGCGGGCTACTCGGTGCTCATCGGCGGCGGGACCAGCGCCGGGAAGACGACATTTCTAAATGCGCTTTCGGCATGCATTCCCAAGGACGAGCGCATCGTGACCGTGGAGGACAACGCGGAACTCGTGCTGCAGGGGCTGGAGAACCTGGTGCGGCTCGAAGCAAAGTCCTCGAACCTCGAGGGGGCGGCGGACATCACCATCCGCGACCTCGTGAAGGCAAGCCTCCGGATGCGCCCCGACCGGATCGTGGTCGGCGAGGTCCGCGGCGGCGAGGCCGTGGATCTCCTCCAGGCGCTCAACACGGGACACGAAGGAAGCCTCTCGACCATCCATGCGAATTCGGCCGAGGACATGGTCTCGCGCCTTGAGATGATGGTGCTCATGGCCTTCCCGCTGCCGCTCCCGGCGATTCGCAGGCAGATAGCAAGTGGCGTCGATATTTTCGTGTTCCTCAAGCGCCATCGAGATGGAAAGCGGCGGGTGGTGGAGATTATGGAGACCGACGGGCTTTTCGAGGACAATGTCCGCCTCCGCCCGCTCTTTCTGTGGGATGCCGAAGACGGCAGGCTCCGGCAGGCCGGAAAGCTTCTGCATACGGAGAAACTTTCAAGGATATGAACGGAAAATGCACCTTGACAATTGCATAGGGGCTTGCAGGTATAGTCGATAACAATAGTAAAACCATGAAAATATATTTAAAATAATTATATTTACTTTATCGATACATTGTGATACACTCTGTA
>CADCQU010000207.1 GCA_902803635.1 uncultured Lachnospiraceae bacterium
CGGAGTATGCCGAGGCGGGCGGGAACATTCAGAAGCCGGCGGATCCGAAGAAGGCGGACAATGGCCGGGGAGTTTCGTACCGCTTCCTGGGCTGGTTTGCCGGGAACACAGAGTATTATCAGAGGGATGCTGTGCAGATTTTTACAAAGGATCTGACCCTGAAGGCCAAGTATACGGAATATTTGGCGGAGGGATGGCGGCTGAAGATCGTTGATTCGAGCGATGGGAAACTGAAGTTCGTTATGGACCACAATACGCCGATTAACCAGATTATTTCCCATTATGGAAGGAACTCGCGTGTGGAGTTTCTGCGCGATGGGGATATGCAGGCCGGAAGCGGTGTGGCAAATGCCGGGAGGAGTGACGAGGGCGCACAGACAAGGGGCGACGCAGGAAGCTCGAAGGATGGTTCGAATGGCCTGGGAAATATGGCCGGAACGGCGGAGGCTGCGAAGAGCCACGGAAGCGCTTCGGTGAATGGCGGGCAGAGGGCTGCGAAGGGACAGGAAGGTGGCTTGGCTTCTGGCGGAATAAAAGCGCAGGGGGAAGAAGAGGCGGATGTGGACGGAAGTGCGAAGGCGATGCGCGGAGGGTTGGCTGGGACAGGAGAACCGACAGAGGTTTCTGATGAAACTGAGCTAAGAAGCGCATTCAGTGCCGGCGGTTCGATCAAGCTTATCAATAGTATTACGCTGGGGGATGGCGTGGAAGTCGATAAAACAGTAACCCTTGATTTGAATGGTCATACGATAACGAATGCATCCAGCGGGTTTACGAAGGACTATCTGATAGCGGTTAAGTATGGTGGACAGCTGACGGTTACGGACACATCCGAGGGAAAGAACGGTGCGATTACGACCTGGACGGAAGCCGTGTACTGTGGAATCAAGATGACGGTTAAGGGGGATACCTATACGGATGCGAACTATGCGGAACTGACCGTTACGGAAGGTACCATTCAGGGGTATTACTATGGAATCAGCGGGAACGGTAAACGGTCGCATACGAGGATTACGATTAACGGGGGTACCGTACACGGATATTATTCCAATGACAGCACCGGCATTTACCAGCCGCAGGGGGACTCGACGCTGACCATTAATGGTGGCACGATTTCCGGAGCGACCGGGGTGGAGGTTCGTTCGGGGACGCTTTCGGTGAGCGGTGGGACGATTACCGGAACAGGATCGCACTATTCGTATACGCCAAATACGAATGGAACAACGACGTTGGGAGCGGGAATTGCGATTGCGCAGCATACCACGAAGAATGCTATTTCTGTGACGCTGACGGGTGGTACGGTGACAGGCAAGAAGGCGGTGTCCGTAGTTGATGCGCAGAACAATGATATGGGCAACGTTGCCATCGGAGTAAATAAGTCCTTTGCACAGAGTTCTACCACGATCCTGCCAGAGGGATGGATTTGGCTGCAAGACGGGAATGGAACATGTTCGCCGCATAAGCATACTTTTGGAGCGGAACCCACTTGGAGATGGACAAGGCTCGACGACAACTGGACAGCGGCCTCGACGTATACCTGCACAGAGCCACTGTGTGGTGAGAAGGAGCATGTGACGGCGACCGTGTCCCAGAGTTCTGCAACAGCAGGAACGGTGACTTACACGGCTACGGACGAGAAGGGAGCGACGGCTACTCGTACGGATAGCACGACTTATACGGTAACCTACGGTGGAGATAGCTTCTCCTACAAATGGGGCGAGGTGGCCACGTTTTCGGCTGACGGGATTCGGCAGTGGAAGATTCAAAAGCAAGGTGAAAATACGGAGCGAGTGGTTGCGGATGGCGTGCAGACATTTTCCTTCGCGGTGACAGATAACTGTGCCGTGACGGCGGTTGTATCAAGCTTTACGGAAAAGCAGGAAATCATCAGTACGAGTCTGACGAGCACGCAGACAGGAACGGCGGTTTTCAATGCCAAATGGTCCCTCCCGCTGGGTGCGAAGGTGAAGGAGGCCATCATCTATCGCGGGAATAGTAAGAATCAGAATGTGGAAGTTATGGCATCCAACTTGATGGAGCGAGGCCTTGCTTATGACACGGGACTTAAGGCCGCCGACGGAGACTTCACGCTGACGCTTACGGGCCTTACAACGGGGTATTACCAGCATGTCATCATTAAGATCGAATACTCCCTCCCCGGTGACACGCACCACCGCATCCTGATCAGCGGAACGAAGACCGGGAATGATACGAAAGCAGACAAGGTCCAGATTACATAAATCACATTTTTTCTCAGCATTGCGTTCTGCTTCCTGGCTGGCGGGGAATAAAGGTGAAAGAAGAGTTCTTTCACTGTCATCAATCAAGAAATGATTAACAAACGAAGCCACGGGGAGGAAAGTCTCCGTGGCTTTGTTGGACCAAAAAATAAATATATTTGTGTAATTCAGGGCGCCTTGTTGATTTATAATTAAAATTGACCCAGGATTTACGAGGAAAATTGACCCACCTTAGTGGCGGGGTCATGAGTAAGTAAATCCTCTCCTGCTACACTGTACCTTGAAATTTTAACACTCAGAATTGACCCACCCAGTCACAGGAAGGAGTACGTGCCTGTTAACGTTAAGTGGAATTTATACCATATTTAGAATAATTAGATCTTAACAGGCACCAACACGCAGAACCCGTTGCAGATTGGGTTAGAGAAAAGCTCTGTATTGAAACCAAAGGAGACGTGTGATATACTCAAAATATTAGAATGTAGTTAGAGATGTGGAAGGAAGCCGCAGGGCGTTTTGATACAGCACCTCGCAGAACGAGAAAAGGGTGCTGTGCATACTGATGCAGTAAATCAATCAGGAATCGATGATTAAGCATATTTCGATGTATGTTATGATGCTACCAGAGGAAAATCAATAATGACGATAGAAACCATAAGACAGTTGTTAAATGATAAAAGGATTAGGTGGACGACACATTGTCTTGAAAAAATGGGGGAAAGGGACATCAGTATTTCGGATGTTAAAAACTGTATATTTGATGGTGAAATTATTGAAGATTATCCTGATGATTTTCCATTTCCCAGCTGTCTCGTGTTTGGACATGCAGTGGACGAAAGAGTCATCCATGTGGTGGTCGGAAGTGACGGGACGACTGCCTATATTATAACCGCGTATATTCCGAATATAATGAAATTTGAGGATGATTTGAAGACAAGGAGGAAATAATATGTGTATGTTTTGCAAGTGCGGCACAGTGAAATTGACCACCACAACGCATGTGGTAAATTATAAAGATTGTGTCATTATCGTAAAGAACGTACCATGTGAAGAATGTGTACAGTGTGGAGAAAAGTACTATTCGGATGATGTGGCTGAGAAGTTAGAACGGATTGTTAATTCGGCAAAAGCGTTAATGCAGGAACTTTCGGTGCTGGACTACAAGAAAGCGGCTTAGTAGAGGTTCCCGGAACCGGCCAGGCCTTCGAGAACAAGTGACTCGTTCGCCTGCATTTGCAAATGGGGGCATGAAGAGATTGGCATTTAGCTTGCATTTGCAAAATGGCTCACGAAGGCCTGGTGGTTTTCTTCGGAAATGCCCATTGCATCCGACGGGCGGTCGCCCTCGTGCTCGGCAACGCCGATATAGAGGTTCGCGTAGCCGCATACTTTCCGGATGGTTCGCTCATTGATTGCATCGTCGGGGTTTTTGTACTCGATGATATTGAACTCTAATCTTCCGCCCGTTTTCTCTGCATGATTTCGTTTTTCAGGAACAGCTTGTTTTTCGCGTCCTGGCGGATGGGGTGCAGTTTTCCCCTTTTGGTGAGGTCGTCTATGTTTTGGCGGGTGCAGCCGAGAATTTGGCAGGCTTCGGTCGTATTTACGACGCGCTCCTGCACGAAGGTGGTGAAATCCTGCAAGGTCAGGGGAAGACTGTCTCCATTTGCGTGGAGGACGTGGTGCGGGATTGCGGCCAGTTCACTCCAGGCGATGCCGTAGCCGTCCGGTTGTACGTACATTTGGAAAAACCGTTGTTCATTCTGGAAATAGGGAAGACAGGCGGGGAAGGCATTTGCCAATTTTTGCATATCTTCCAGCTTCACTTCGCCATTTCGGAAGAATACCAGAAGACGTTTTTGGGGAAGGGGGAGGGCGTCTGCAAGTTTGGTTTCCCAGCGCGTCCACAAGAGTTCGGGGATGTCCCGCGGGTAGGAGAGCTCCGTGAGGTAGCAGTCGTCCTGGGCGCATCGCCCCATCGTGAGCGTTAAAAGTGCGAACTCATCGTACGCAGGCAGGCCATTTTCCTTTAGAATCTGCCCAAGGTTCTGGCGGTCGGGCGGGATGATTCGTTGTTGTACCCACATACGGCTCCAATAGCTATTGATACTGCGCTCCCCTTTTTTCACAAAGGAGGAGAGGAGGAGAGGGGTTTCCCATTCGTCCGCGTCCTCGGGCAGCTCAATGTAAAAGGATTTTGGCGTTTCATAGTAGATTAAATACCCCAAAACCTTCTCCGGGGATAAGCTTTCATCTTTGATTGCAAAAACTCGCATATGCCTGACTCCTTTGATAGAGCATTTGCCAGATAGCTTCCAGCCATTTGTCACCGATCACGTCGGATACGCCGCTTAGGAGGGCGGCTTTGTCATTTGCCGTAATCGGAGGAAGCTTCGGCAAATTTTCTTTTGGGATTAACTTCAGATTCTCCCAGGTTGAGCGGGAGCCGAAAAAACATTGCACCGGTTTGTCGGCCATGACATTTTCCCGTGTCAGGTCGGCTTCGGTCTCGCAGCGGCAGAGGAGGGAAAGGCCATGGTCGAAAAGAGGCGCGAGGCGGATTGTCTTGCGCCTTCGATCACGCAGTACCTCCATGTTGGCCCCGTGACGATCCCGATTCAGGATGAGATAGTCAATAACCAGCATTTCGTAGATGGTTTGCGCCCAGCCGTTTCGAATGCAGAAGGCGAGCGGGGTCTCGCCAGGAGTGCGTTCCGACTGATAATAGGCATCGAGGGCGATTTTGCTCTCACCACGCCTTTTGAAGTCTCTGGACGCACAGAGCCAGGTTTCCACGGGGGTCTCGTCGATGAGGATTTGCGCGTGGATGAGCTGGTAGGAGAGGTGCGCAATTCCGAAATGCGTCAGCAGACGGTCTACGATAATTTCGTTCACACATTCATGCCCGACGATTCCGCGATAGGAATCGTAGTTCGAGAGCTTATAGTAGATTTTTCCGTCGGGCGTATCCTCGTAGGCCTTCAAAAAGGAACCTGCCGTGCCCGACGACCTGCGTGTTTTGGCCCACGACAAATGGCGCATATCCTGAAGTTCGTGAATAATCTGTTCCATAAGTAGCACGTCCTTTCCGTGGCGGTTTTTTCGAATTGCAAAATTTTATGTACGGCTGCAAATGAGAAAGGAAATAAGGGCCGGGGAAGCAATCAGCAAGCGGGTTCGCAAATCGTTATGAAATAGTATACCATAAAGTACTTGACAAATGTCAAGTAATTTTTTGCGAGAAGTGCAGCACCAGACCGTCATGCGGCCGCCGCGCTTGCGCGAGCGGACATATGACG
>CADCQU010000208.1 GCA_902803635.1 uncultured Lachnospiraceae bacterium
AAAGCACCTCCGCGCCCGAACATTTGCCATGTCCCGCAAGCACAATGTTCTTCTTCCGCAGCATCTTATATAGGAAGCTTTCCGGCGCTTCCGGTAAAACCTTATGCATATACCGGAGGAGCTTCTGCCCGGCCTCACCGGGCTGTACCCGCCGCGCCTCCATCAGAGCGAAAGCCGAAGGAGAAGGTGCCAGATGACCTCCTCACGGGTATAGTCCGGGTAACGCTCATCGGGCTTGAACGCTCCCGCGCCCGCCCGAAGTTCCTCCGCCCGGAGGTTCATGTCGTCAAGACGCTTCAGGAACGGCGAAAGCTCCTTGTAGAACTGCACCGTCACCTTGTGGCCATTTGCCCGGAGGGTCTTCTCGATATGGGTCTTCGTCACCGCCGGGTCGCCCTTCTTTTCCGTAACCAGCCCGACGACGCTGTTGCCGCAAATTGCGAACGCATCCACCATCGTGCTGCCCTTTTCATTTGTCACAAAGAGCTCGTAGGCCATGAAAAGGTCGCCTGCATGGGCCTTGATTGCCTCCGCCTCCTCCTCCGGCAGCGACTTGTGGAGGAAGACCGCCACCGTCGTCGTCAGCTGCATGGCAAATGGAATGAAGGCCACGAGGCCGATAATCGTCATCAGATTCTTCTGGTTCCCAAAATACAGAAAGCCGCTCACCAAAATGATGACCGGAACGGCCAACAGGATGAGGCTCAGGATCGAGCGCCGAAACCTCTCATGCCGAAAATACCCAATTTCGCCTTTATAAGCTTTTTTCATCCGCCCTTCACCTTCCTTTGGCGTACTATTATAGCACACTCCCCCCGAAGATGCACCAGATTTTTTAATCGTCACAAAATCTTCATCTTCATCCATTTACCCGCCACCCCGCATCCCGCAGGTTTTTCAGCATCCCATTCTGCTCCCTTGCAAAGCCAAGCGGGTAGCCGTCCACGGTGACGAGGAGACTGCGAAGGTCAAGCCCCTCCGGGAGCCACGCTGCGGCCTTCCCCTCCCGAAGCTCGTCGTCCTTCTCCAGAAAAATGGTCTCTCCGCGAAGGTAGCGAGCCACCCGCGCATCGCCTGCCGGAAGCACAAGCGCCTTTGGCCACTCTTCCAGGGAAAGGGCCATCGCGAGGGCCTGCGTCGGTACGAGCCGCTTCCCCTTCTTCTTCGCAACGCAAAGCCCGGTCATGAGGTAGCGCACTCCCGGCAACGGCCGCGTCCCCTCGGGCAGCAGATACAAATGCTCACCAACCCCGTGGAAGTAGCTTCCCTTCTGACACGATTCTTCCTTCAACGCCGCTTCATCCCCCGCCTTCCGAAACAAGGCCAGAAACTGTCCCTCCCCGCGTACGCGGTGCGGATAGAGGCGGCCGCAGGTTGAAAGCCGTTCGGTAATCTCCGCAGAAAAAGTCTCCGTACGAGCCATGTCTTCCTTAATACTCTGTGAATCCAAAGGAAGCATTTCCGCATTTTGTAAGCCGCTTCCTTCCGCCGGAAGCCTTGTTATTCCAGAAGCATAATATTCTCTTCCCGCAAGCGGGAGGAGCGAGAGCTCGGGATGACGCTTAAGGGCCTTCGCAACCTGCCACTCGTCCTCCTCGGGAGAGAACGTGCAGGTAGAATACATAAGATGCCCGCCAGGACGCAGCATGGAAATTCCCGCTTCCAGAATCTCCTCCTGCAAAGCCGTATAGCTCTCAGGCCCGCGTTCCGCATAAACCGCCGTCATCGAAGGCTCCTTGCGGAACATCCCGCTACCCGAGCAGGGCGCGTCCACGAGGATGGCGTCAAAATAGCCCGGATACCGTACTGCAAGCCGCGAAGGCTCCTCCACCGTGACAAAGGCATTTGCCGCACCGAAAAGCTCCAGGTTTTTGCGGAGGGCCGCCGCCCGCCCCGCCGAGGGGTCATTTGCCAGAAGAAAGCCCCGGCCTCCCAGCTTTGCAAGGAGCTGCGTGGACTTCCCGCCGGGTGCCGCGCAAAGGTCGAGCACGCGGTCGCCGGGAAGGACTGGAAGCTCCGCCGCCGGGGCCTGCGCGGACGGCTCCTGGAGGTAGTAAAGCCCCGCCTGAAAGTACGGGTGCGCGGATGGAGCCGCCCCCGCCGGAATATAGTAGCCCAGGGGACTCCATGGGATTCTTTCGAATATTTCCCTATCTTCAAAACCAGCGTCTTCGCAAGCCAAGCCTAAGTTTTTGTCCACCGCGGAAGCGTTGCCAGAAGAAATGCTGCCATCTGTCTCAAAAAGGCTCTTTGAAACAGAACCGCTGGAATTTTTCCAAGAAAAAACTTCCCGCAGCACTCGCTCTGTCTCCTCCTCCCGCACCTTCAGCGGGTTCAGCCGCAGCCCCCTCTCCCAGGGACGCGAAAGACTATCCCGGTAGGCGGGATAGTCTTCCAGAATGTTCATCAGCATCGATTCATATTTTTCAGGAAGCTGCAAATTCCCTCTCCCTCCCATCTTCTAACCAAGACCATCCGTGGCTCCAGCGAATCTCTCCATCTGAGACGAATCATCAAAATATCTCACTTATCATCCTCGTCGAGCAGCGGGTGTTCGATGGCCTGGGCGCGGTAGCCCTCGGCGATAATGTCGAGCTGCTTCTGGAAGCGCTTGAGCTCCTCCAAATCCCCGTGGCTGAACACCTCGTAGAACTCGTCCTGGATCTTCTTCACCTCGCGCTCGCTGGCCACGCGGTAGAGGTTCTCGATACTCCCGAGAATCTCCTTCACGATCCGATTCTTGATGCGCGAGTCGTTCATCGCATCGATTATCTCCGACCGCACCTCGGACATTTCCCGATCGAGCGACATGAGCGCGTCCGATGCCTTTTGCAGCTGCGCGGAAATATGCTCCGGAATCTCGCCTTTATACTTGTACTGCAGATGGTGCTCGGTCGTAGCCCAGAAATTCATCCCCATCGTGCGGATCTGAATCTCCACCTTCACCTTCTTGAGGCCGATAATCGTCTGCACGCCGTACCGCGCAATAATATGGTAGCTCCGGTACCCGCTCTTCTTCTGGTTTCCGAGGTAGTTTTTGTGGTTCAGAATCTCCAGATCCGACCGCGCCTCGATGTCCCTCGCGACGCGCTCGATGTCCTCGACGAACTGGCAAATAATCCGTACGCCGGCGATGTCCTCGATCTTCTCGGCCATCTCCTCCATCGGAACGCCCTTCCGCTGCATTTTTTCGAGAATGCTGCTGATCGTCTTCACGCGCCCGGTCACGTTCTCAATCGGCGAGTACAGGCCATGCTTCTTGTATTCCACGCGAAGGCAGCGGAACTTGAGCACAAGCTCCGCCACCGCCTGTTCGTATGGATGCAGGATTTCCCGCCAAAGCTGTATTTCCATAGCACCCGCCTCTTTCCAGATCCGGCAAATGCCGCTCTGGAAACGTGATGATCTGTTTATCGAAGCTCTGCAAGCACCTTGCAGAGGAAGTCATAGGTTCTCGCAACCGAGGAAACCGAAACAGTCTCCTTCGCCGTGTGCATATTTTGAATGTCGGGACCGATGGAGACCGCGTCAAGCCCCTCGATGCGACGTGCAAAGACCCCGCATTCAAGTCCGCCATGGCTGACCTCCACCTTCATTTCCTTCCCGTAAAGCTCCTTGTAGACCTTCTGCATGGTTTCGCGGAGAACGGAGCTTTCAGTAAGCTCCCACGGCTCAAATTCCTCCTTTAAGAGGGCCGTTCCGCCAAGGAACTCCGTGTGGGCACAAATCTTGTCAGCAAGGGCGTCGCGCTGGGTTTTCATCACGCTTCGGACAAGCGACGTGGTCACAAAATGTCCGATTCCGGTCTGACGGTCAACACCTGTCCTTACGATACCAAGGTTCGAGCTCGTCATCACCTGCCCGTCACGAAGGACCGCGACGCCGCAGGGCATGAGAAGAAGGAAGTTCAGGACCTTGTCCTGGCTCTTCGGGTCCATGACGGGAATCTTATGGGGAGTGCCACTCTCCAGAATAACGCGGAAAGCATCATCGGAAGCCGTATACTCGGCCTTAATCCTCGCCTCGAACTTCTGGGTGAACTCGCGCACCTTGTCAAGATCCTCCTCCTCGACCACGAAATGGCTCTTCGCCGTCACCGGGATGGCATTATCCTTGTCCCCGCCGGAAATGTCGCAGAGCGAGAAGGCAACCACCTTGTCCAGTTCCCGGAAATACCGGGCCAGGGCCTTGATGGCGTTGAGGCGCGCCTCGTGGATGCTTACCCCGGAATGCCCGCCGCGAAGCCCGCTGATCTCCACCATCACCGGCATGCCGCGGATGACGGCCCGCCCGATGGGGATATCTGAGTCAACGCGAATGCCGCCTGCACAGCCCGCCACAAGCACGCCCTCGTCCTCGGAATCGAGGTTGATGAGCCGCCGGCCCTCCAGGGCTTCCATGTCCAAAACATCCGCCCCGAGCATGCCAATCTCCTCATCCACGGTAAACACGCACTCCAGCGCGGGATGCGCAAGCGTATCGTCGTCCAGAATGGCCAAAATGCAGGCAACGCCAATGCCATCGTCCGCGCCAAGGGTCGTGCCATTTGCCCGGAGGACATCCCCCTCCAGCACCAGCTCAATGGCGTCCTTCCCAAAATCATGGCTGCTCCCCTGCTCCTTCACGCAAACCATGTCCACATGCGCCTGCAAAATGACCGTGGGCGCGTCCTCATACCCCGGGGTCGCGTCCTTATAGAGCAGGACATTCCCCGCGTCATCCGCACCACCGTCCAGATTGTGCGTGAAGCAGAAATTTTCAAGGTACTCTGTCATTCCCGCCGTATTGCCGGAGCCGCGGGGAACCTTCGAAATTTCCTCGAAAAAGCGAAAGACATTTTCGGGACGGATTCCAGTAAAATCTGCCATTTGCCGTTCCTCCTCTTAAATAAATTGATATATATGATGTATGTATCCGCGATAGAAAGAAGGGGACGCTCCGACGAACATCCCCTTTCCGTCCTTGGATTTAGTACACCGTTTCACAAATCTCTATGTCTATAATCATCAGAACTTATGAAATACTGTACTACCGTATGAAAATGGTAAGCTCTGACAAAGCTGTCGTAAACCGTTACTTACCGGCAGGTTTTACATATCGTCGTCTTCCGGAAGCTCGTACTCGTCCTCCTCGTAATCCTCGTAGGAGGTATCCGTATAGTCCTCGGAAGCGGTACCGCCCTGGGAGGAAAGCTCCTGACGGTTCTGGCGGACCGTGTTGTAGGCTTCCTGCAGGGAATTCATGAGCGCCGCGTGCTTTTCGTTCGTCTCATGGAGCGTGTTCCCCATCAGTTCCTCCAGGTTCGCCAGCATCTCGTCCGTATAGGTAATCGCGGAAATGCGGATGTTGTTTGCATCCTGCGTCGCGGAGTCGATAATGCTCTGCGCCTGCTGGTTCGACTTGCTGATGGTCTCATTTGCCTGCGTGTAGGCCTGCTGCATGACCTCGTGCTGGCTGACCAGCTCCTTCGCGCGGGCCTCGGCATTTGCAATAATGCCGTCCGCCTTGGACTGGGCGTCCGCAAGGATGGCATCCTTATTGGAAATGATTTTCTGGTAGCGTTTGATCTCTTCCGGCGTCTTTAAACGAAGTTCCCGGAGAAGCTCCTCGATCTCTTCCTTATTCACCACGATCTTCGTGGTGGAAAGCGGCTGGAACTTACAATTATCAATATACTCCTCGATCTCATCAATGATTTGTTCAATTCTACTTGCCATCTTAAATCTCCTCGCTCCATAAAAATTTAATATCAGAAGCCGTACTTTTTTCGCATGAGTTCTGCGACAAATGGCGGTACAAACTTGGTGATGTCCCCACCGAGCTTTGCCACTTCCCGCACCGTCGTCGAACTCAGGTATGCGTGTTCCAGGCTCGTGATCAGAAACATCGTATCGATGCCCGGCGCCATGATTCGGTTCGTCTGCGCCATCTGCAGTTCGTACTCGAAATCCGTGATTGCGCGAAGGCCCCGGATGATGACCTGGGCATCGCACTCGCGCACAAAATCCACGGACAGGCCTTCGAAGGACCGCACCTTGACGCCCGGAATATCCCGCGTGACTTCTTTCAATATATTAACACGTTCTTCCGTAGAAAACAACGGAGTTTTTTGTGAATTGAACAAAACACCGACAATCACCTCGTCAAACTGCGCCGAAGCGCGGCGGATAATGTCAATGTGGCCATTTGTCGCCGGGTCGAACGTCCCCGGATACACCGCTCTCCTCATAAATCCTCCTCCATGTCCTTCTTCCGCCGAAGGAAAAGGTGCTGGCTCATGCCGTAGACCCTCTCTTTGACGACCACATAACCAAGGTCCGCAAGATAGCTAAAATCCGTCTTCGGCGACGCCTCGACGACGATGAGTCCGTCCTTCGCCGGCAAATGGCTATCCGCCAGGATTTCCAGCGTCAGCCGCTCCAGCCCTTTCAAAAACGGAGGGTCCATAAATATCACGTCAAATGGCTCCGCCCCTTCGAGTCTCCCCAGTACGGCCTGTACGTCCCCAAAGGCAAATTCCGCGCGGTCGATGAGCTTTGTGAACTCCAGATTCTCACGGATAAGATTCTGCGAGGCGCGGGCATTTTCCACGAAGACCGCCTTTGCCGCGCCCCGGCTCAGGGCCTCGATCCCGATGGAGCCGCTCCCCGCGTAAAGGTCGAGGAAACGACAGCCCGGTATATATGGCATGAGGATGTTAAAGAGCGTCTCCTTCGTGCGGTCGGTGGTCGGGCGGATATCCATTCCCTTCACCGTGCGAAGCGGCATCGAGCGGGCTGTCCCCGCAATCACCCTCATACGATGTCCTCGGCCCGGACGCTGAGCCGCCAGTCGAGGTCGCCCCGGCCAAGCCCGAGAATCAGAAGCTCCGCCGTCCCAATATTGGTCGCGCAGGGGATGTTGTTCATGTCGCAGGCCTCCACCACCGTCATCACGTCACAGTCCGAAGAATCGACCATCGCCGGATTGTAGAAAAAAATCACCATGTCCATCGCGTTCCGCGTAATCATCTCCGTGAACTGCTTGTCTCCCCCAATCGCTCCCGGCAGGAACTTGTGGACGCGCAGGCTCGTCACGTCCTCAATCCGCCGCCCCGTCGTCCCCGTAGCATAAATCTCATGACGGGAGAGAATTCCCTTGTAGGCGATGCAGAAATCCTCAATCAAAGTCCTCTTACTATTGTGTGCAATAATCCCTATATTCATCCGTAACCTCCCAACGGCATCACAAAAAGCGAACCAAATGCATTCACTCTATCATAGCAATAATTGCCAAAAATAACAAGAGATTTTATACTTTTTTTATGCGATTTTTTTCGATGGTCGGCACGGCGTAGCCGTGACGGAGAGGGGGCAGACCTTGGCCGGCTCACAAACTATCTATCCGCTCCTCCGCCGCAAAATACGCCTCCAACCGCTTCTTTATCCCCGCATGCTCCGCCATCGAAAGCTCCGGATCCTCCGCAAGCACCCTCCCCGCAATCTTCCCCGCCAACCGCAGCATGTCGCGGTCGCGGCCAAGGTCGGCCGCGCGAAACCGCGGATCCCCGCTCTGGCGGATGCCAAGCAGGTCGCCCGTCCCGCGAAGCCTGAAGTCCTCCTCCGCGATCACGAACCCGTCGTTCGACTTTTTCAAAATCGACAGCCGCTCCTCCACGTCCTTGCTCTCGCTTCCCTGCGCGAAAATGCAGTAAGACTGTGCATCGCCCCTTCCAACGCGTCCCCGCAGTTGGTGCAGGGTCGCCAGTCCGAAGCGCTCCGCATTTTCCACGAGGATGACCGTGGCATTTGGCACGTCAACACCCACCTCCACGACCGTCGTGGACACGAGTATCTTTGTTTTTCCCTCGGCAAAGGCCGCCATTGCCTTCTCTTTCTCGCTCCCGCTCATGCGCCCGTGGAGAATTCCCACGGAAATGTCCGGAAACGCCTTCCGAAGGCGTCGCGCCGCCGTTCCGACGTCCATGGCCGCCAGCTCCTCGGCCGGCTCGATCATCGGGCAAATGACATACGCCTGGTGTCCCGCATCGAGTTCCTTCCTAATAAAGTGCTCCGTCTTCTCCCGCCAGGTCTCGTCCACAATGGCCGTCTTGATCGGCAGCCGCCTCGCCGGGAGCTCATCAATCACCGAGATGGATAAATCCCCGAAATAAATAATCCCAAGTGTCCTCGGAATCGGAGTAGCAGACATCACAAGGGTATGCGGCCGGCCTGTCCCCCTCTCCGCCAACGCCGCCCGCTGCTTCACACCGAAGCGGTGCTGTTCATCGGTAATCACAAGTCCGAGGCTTTTATATACCACGGTTTCCTCCAGCACCGCGTGCGTCCCGACGATCGCGTTCGCCTCTCCGGCCGCGATGGCCGAAAGGGCCTCCCGCCGCTCCTTCGCCCGGAGCGACCCCACAAGCAGCACAGGCCGCACCCCGGCAAATGCCGCATTTGTCGCACAAAATGCGCACAGTTTCTCATAGTGCTGCCGCGCAAGCACCTCCGTAGGAGCCAGAAGGACGCTCTGAAAGCCATTTTCCGCACAGAGCAGCATCGCAAGGAAGGAAATCACGGTCTTCCCCGAGCCAACATCCCCCTGCACGAGCCGCGCCATCGGGTGCGCACCGACAAGGTCTCCCTCAATCTCATTCCACACCCGAAGCTGCGCATTTGTCAAATGGTAGGGCAGCCCCGCAATCGCTTCCTCGGTCTTCCAGCCCAGCTCCATCGGAAAAGCATTTTCCTCGGCCGCCTCCATTTGTCGAAGCCGCCGCATCGCGAGCACGAAGAAAAAGAATTCGTCAAATGCAAGCCTCTTCTGTGCGGACAGAAGCTCGGCCTCGTCCTTCGGAAAATGGATGGCCTCCAGCGCATCCTCCTCGCGGAGAAGCCTGCCCATGTCCACCAGCAACCCTTCCGGCAGGTATTCCTCCGCCCTCGGCAGAAGGTCCAGCGCCTGCTGCACGGCCCGCACGACCACCCCGTTCGAGAGCCCCTTCGTAAGCCCGTAAATCGGCCGAAGGCTGCCGGACAGCTCCTCGTATTTCGCCAATGTCAGGATTTCCGGGTGCTCCATCAGAAGCTCCGCCCCGCGGCGCACGACGTTTCCACGAAAAATGAAGACCGCCCCCCGCCGAAGGAGGGACTGCACATAGGGCGCGTTGAACCAGGTCAGCCGGAGCTTCCCTGTAGGATCCTCGATCTGCGTCGTGAAAATGGTCACCTTCCCCGTCGCTTTCACCGCCACCGTGCGGGTGATCACCCCCTGCACCGCGCATTTTTCACCCGCCACCGCCGCCCCGATCGCCCGCGGCTCCTCGTAGAAGTCATAGTGCAGCGGGTAGTACGAGAGCAGGTCCTCTGCGTTAAAAAGGCCGAGCTTTTCAAAAAGCGCGGCCGTTTTGGGTCCTATTCCTTTTAAGTCCGTTACCTTCATCAGTTCCCGCCAGTCTCCTCCAAATATAGATGGAACGCTGTATCCATCCGGCGAACATCACTCAACCGCCAAAATGCAGAAGTACACCGGCTGGCCGCCGTAGTTCTGCGAGATATCCACGTCCGGGAACCGCTCCTGCGCCTCCTCCACAAGGGCCTCCGTATCCTCTTCGGAATACTCCTGCCCATTGTAGATCGTCACGATCTCCGAATCCTCGGTGACAAGCTTCTCCAGCATCTCAAGGACCACTTTCTTCACGTCATTTCCCACGGCAAGGATGCGGCCGTCGCCAATGCCCATGATATCGCCGTTCTTGATGGAAACGCCGTCAATCTTCGTATCGCGGACCGAGTACGTCACTTCGCCCGTCTTCACGTTCGAGGCCGCCTCGGCCATGTTCGCCGCATTTGCCTCTGGCGTGTCCTCCGGCACGAAATTGATGAGCGCAGTAATCCCCTGCGGGACCGTCCGCGTCGGAATCACGTGGATGCGCGTCTCCGGATCCTCCTGCTCGGTAATATCTGCCGCCTGATTTGCAGCAAGCACCACGTTCTTGTTATTCGGGAAAATGAAAATGTCGCAGGCATTTGCCTTCTTGATGGCATCGAGCATGTCCTCCGTGCTGGGGTTCATGGTCTGGCCGCCCTCGATAATAACATCGCAGCCAAGCTGCCGGAACACGTCTGCCAGGCCGTCGCCGATGGTTACCGCGATAAATGCGACGTCCTTCCTCTCGGTCGCGGCGCGCTCAGCCGCTTCCTTCGCGGCCTTCTCCTTCTCGCGGGCCACGGCCACCTCGCTCGACTTAAAGAGCCTCTCCTCGTGCTCCTCGCGCATATTGTCCACCTTCATGCGCGTGAGCTGCCCGTATTCCAGACCCTTTTCAAATGCCTTGCCCGGATGGTTCGTGTGCACATGTACCTTGACCATGCCGTCGCCGGTGACAAATACCAGGCTGTCACCGAGCCCGAGGAGGAATTCCTTCATCTTCTCCTCGTCCTCGTCGGTAAAGTCCTTCTCCAGCTTCACGATGAACTCGGTGCAGTAGCCGAACTTGATCTCGTCCGTGCTGATCGGCTTCTCCATCTTGGGAATCTGGACTGGCGGGGCCTCGAAATCAAGCTGCAGCTCCAGCCCGTTGAAGGCGTCGATCGCACCGTGGAGGATTGTCATGAGGCCGGCGCCGCCGGAATCAACCACGTTCGCCTCCTTGAGGACGGGCAGCAGCTCCGGGGTCATCGCAAGGGCCTCGTCGCCGGATCGTAGAACCAGTTCGAAAAGCTCCTCCAGGCTCCCGATCTCGCCGCGGCGCTGCGAGGCCTTCTCGGCCATAACGCGCGCGACGGTGAGGATCGTACCCTCCTTCGGCTTCATGACGGCCTTGTAGGCGGTCTCCACCGCCTTCTCCATCGACGTAATCAGGCAGTCCACGTCAGGCTCCTTGGAGTCGCGGATTACCTTCGTAAAGCCGCGCAAAAGCTGGGAAAGAATGACGCCCGAATTACCCCTGGCGCCACGCAGGGAGCCGGAGGAAATCGCCTTCGCCAGAGCGTCAATGGTGCCATTTTCCAGACGGTTGACCTCCTGGGCCGCCGAGAGGATCGTCAGCGTCATGTTCGTGCCCGTATCCCCGTCCGGAACAGGGAAGACGTTCAACTCATTGATATAATTTTTCCGAATTTCCAGGTTCTTCGCCCCGGAAAGGAACATCTTACGCAGCATATCTGCCTTGAGATTTAACGTAGCCAACTCTCGATCCTCCATCCCCTTAGTCGATCACACGAATGCCCTCGACCAAAATGTCGATATGAGAGACTTCCATGCCCGTGAACTGTTCCATTTTATACTTCAGGCCCTCGACCAGGTTGTCCGCGATGGCGGGAATGCTGGCCCCGTAGGAAACGATGCAGTGGAGGACGAGGGAAATCTTGTTGTCCTCAATCTTCACATTGATGCCCCGGCGGATGCTCTCCCGCCGAAGGAGCTGGAAAATCCCATCCTTTACATTGTAGGCAGCCATGCCGACGATGCCGAAGGAACCCACGGCGACGGAGCCTGCATACACGGCGATCACGTCCGGGCTGATGGAAATCTCGCCGAACTGGGAATCGACACGTCCCTTCATGTTGCTCTCCTCCTTTAGCCTAATAACGAATCGCTCGTTATGAATTTGACATACACCGTTATTATAATCCCTTCCATAAAAAAAAGAAAGTAATAATTTCGAAATAAATTGGCAAAATACAAATCCGTTGGGCGCACTTACCTGAACAGTAACAATCCGTTAAACACAAACCGGGCAGGGGAAAATCCCCTGCCCGACGATGCGCGAATATATCCAACAGATTACGCACGTTCGACTTTGCCGGCGCGCAGGCAATGCGTGCAGACATACGCGTGCTTCGGAGCTCCCTTTTCCAGGATCCTGACTCTCTTGATATTGGACTTCCACATATGGTTGGACCTTCTGTGGGAATGGCTCACGTTCTGTCCGAAGTGGGCACCTTTTCCGCAAATAGAGCAAACAGCCATCGATTACACCTCCTTATACAGAAACTAAGGCCACAATGGCCTGCAACAGCAAACATTTTAACAGAAAGTACGCACCCTTGCAAGAGTTTTCTTTTAGAAATTTGCATTTTTCTATTGGTCTGTCTGCACCAAGCCCCTTGCCTCCCCCCTTAGGGGGAGGTGGCACGGCGAAGCCGTGACGGAGAGGGGTTCGCTCACTCCTCGATTGCCCCAATCTTCCGAAGCTCCCGAATCACCTTCTCCACGTCCTCGGTAATAATCTCCTTCGGCGCGTCGAACCGCTCCTGCATGGCGGCGATGATCTTCTCCTTCGTCGTGTCCGTCTTCAGCAGATCCAGGACCGCGCCCAGCGTCTTGTTCCCCTTCACAAGGCCCGAGAAGCCCGCGCCGCCGGCCGGTACCAGAAAGCTCTCCTCGCCCGTATCATAGGGAATGAATTCCTTCCTTATCTTCATTCTCAGTATCCTCCAGAAAATAGTACACCATTTCCGCCATTGCCGTCTTATTATAGGTAGGTGATGTCAGGAATTAGCTATTGACCTTCGCGCAAATCTCCGGCAGCTCGATATAGCTTTCCGAATTGCAATAGGTCTCCGGGTTGCAAGAAACCCCCGGACTGTCCGTGAGAATGTCCCTCTCCACCCACATAATTATCTCGATGACCGGTTTTTCAAAATGTTCCATCCCTTACTCAGCCTTGTCTTCCTCGGGCGCATTCGCCTTCTTCTCTTCTTCCTTCTTCGTACCGCCGCCTATCTTTGAGAAACGGTTCACGAAATCGGGCAGCATCTCCAGAATTCTCGTCAGGCTGTCCTGCTTTCCCCTGACATTGACCATTCGCGTCTGTCCGTCCTGGATGACAAGCACCGAGCTGGGCGTCATCTTGCCGCCCATGCCGCCGGCCGCCCCGCCGTTCTTGTTGTTCTCGTTGCCCGCGCCCGCGCCGACGCCGAAGGTCACGTCCATGAGCGGCAGGATAATGGTGTCGCCCGCCTGGATGGCCTCCCCGACCACGGTCTTCGAGGTTACGAACTCGTTCATCCCCTTGAAGAGAGCCTGCACTGTCGATTCAAATTCTTTCTCCGCCATTTTTTCCTCCTTTATACCGAGGCCCTCATGGGCCGCCGCTACCTTGCTTTGTCAAATGCTCCCCGTATATTTCCCTTATTTAATGCCTCTTTTTCTTCAGGGTACGTATCACGAATTTCGTATTTTCATTGAAAATGAGCCGAACCGCGAGGAATGCCGGGTAAAAGACGTAAATCCTCCCCTTCATCCGGATGTTCCCGTCGATGACCTTCTCGTCAAATACCGGCTCAAGCCGGAAATTCCCCCGGAACATGGGATAAATCCACCCGATCGCGCCGGTCGCGATGCCCGTCCACGCCGGATCCGGAAGCCCGAACCGCAAATACCCCCAAATCTTTTTTGGAAATGCGTGTGCCAGGAGCTTTCGAATCGTGGAAAAAAGCATCCGGATAAACGCCCGTGTCCTTGGGTCGTTTAGGAAGCCGGTAATCCCCTGCACTCTCTCAACAACCGCCAGCACCTTTCCGTAAATTTTTACTACTGCGATGGCAAGCTTCGAGGGCAGGCAGGCGAGAAATACCACGAGCCGCACGAGAAGCCCCCAAATCTTCGCCACGATCTTCAGGCAAATGTCCCAGACCTTTTTCACGAGCCTGCAAATGCCTTCCTTGATTCGCTCCCAAAGACCGCCCTTTCCTTCATTTGACGGAGTTTCTACTATATTTTTATTATCTCCAAGCTCCTCCGCAATTTCCTCGTTGGTAATATCCTCCCCGGCAGCCTCACCACCGACGGTGGAAGCTCTGTCGTCCTCCGTTCCTTTGGAGGAAACTCTGTCATCCTGAGCGGAGCGAAGGATCTCGTCAGCCTTCCGGGATTCTTCGTCACTTCGTTCCTCAGAATGACAGGTATTCTCTCTGTCATCCTGAGCGGAGCGAAGGATCTTGTCATCTGCTGCCGCATTTGTCTGGGCTTCGTTCCGTCTTGCATATTCCGCGGCCGAGATATAGCCCCCAGGCTCCTCCTTCGCGGAGGCTGCATTTGCCTGCCCTCCCGCTTGTCCTGTCTGTCCCGCCTGTCTCGCCATACGCTCCCGCCTCCGGGCCAGAGCCATTTGACGCTCCCGCTCGTAAGCCTCGGGATCTTCCTCCTGCAACCGCTCCAGCCGGCGGATGCGCTCAGCCTTCCGCTTCTCGTAGGCTTCCTCCGCCTTCCGCCGCTGCCGGCTGATCCGCCACAAATGCACCTTGCTGCGGGAAATGCCGAAGATGTAGATGTCCCGTGTGACCTTTCTCCCACCTTCCCTCGTCCAGAAGAAGCCCATTTTTACCTTCACGGCCCCGAAGAGCCAGGAAACACAGCCTTCGGCGTTCACGCCTCCAGGGATTTTTTCCGCCCCCATTTCGTAACGGATGGGAACGAAGAGGATGATCAGCACGATGGCCAGGACAAGGGCGAGGATAATCAGGAGGATGATTCCGATAATCTTCAGAATCGTAAGTATGATCCCCATCCTCTTCCTCTCCTATCCCACGCCGTCCCGGCGCCTCATTTTTTCGCAGTTCCAAACTTCCATTCCACTCTCCTACACCATCCGCAAAGCTACAGTTCAGGCACTATTTCCTCTTCTTTCTCCGGGAACGCCTCGGTTCCAGACCGCCTTCCTTAAGGTATGCCTTGAGGGCCAGGTCGCCGCGCTCCCTGCGACAGTCGTCCACCATTTCCACAAGAAGCTCCAGTGCTTCTTCCTTCGTCCCGGCCAGTCCGACCACTTTCGGCAAATGGCTCCGCACGCGCTCGGAAATCAGGAAAAAGCTGTGGATAAGCTCCACTTCGTCATGCGGGTTGTCGGAGAGCGTCCAAAGCCAGCAGTCCTCAGGGTTCTTCCCGCGTTTTAAGACACGTAAAATCCGAGGAGCCTCCTCCCGGATGCTCTCCCCGACATAAACCTGCTGGATCCGAACCGACATAAACGCCCCCTTGCATCTTTTTTTAATGCTCCGTCAGCTCCTCCCCGATCGCCGCAAGGATGAAAAACACAAACAATGACCATGAAGAAGCATTTTCATCAGCATGATTTTCTATTGTACCACATTTGAAGAAACCTCTCCACAAAAATATTTAGAAAATTCAAAAGAGTATTATTCTCGGGTTACAGTTCAGGTAGCCCCGTCGAAAATGGACGCTTTGTTTTGTAAAGGAATTGTCATTCTGAGCGAAGCGAAGAATCCCGTAA